>DMNE01000278.1:0-209 GCA_003453735.1 Nitrospiraceae bacterium
CGATACAACCATGGAGTTCACCTCGCTTGCTCAAATCGTAGATCAGGCATTGGAGCTTGCGGCGAGCGACTACGACCTCAAGAAGAAGTACGACTTCAGGAGCATCGAAATCATCAAAGACTATGAGGACACGCCCCAAGTACCCATCGTCTCTTTGGAGATAGAACAGGTCATATTGAACCTCCTCAAGAACGCGGCCCAGGCTATGA
>DMNE01000278.1:313-11479 GCA_003453735.1 Nitrospiraceae bacterium
ACCCAGAACCACAAGGGGCTCATGGAGGTGCAATCGACACCGGGCAGGGGGACAGTTTTCAAGGTGAGACTGCCAATAGGGGAGAGCAAAACATGAGCCAGCCGGCAAAAGTATTGATTGTGGACGATGAAGAATTGATCCGCCTGAACCTGCGGATGCTGTTGGAGGATCTCGGCTATTGTGTCGTCGAGGCCGCCGACGGAAGGGAAGGGCTCGATGTCTTTGACCGGGAAGGGCCGGACCTAATCCTGGCCGATCTGAGGATGCCGGTGATGGATGGGCTTTCCATGATTGCCGGACTTCAAGAGAAGAGCACGGAGACACCTATTATCGTGGTCTCCGGAACTGGTACCGTGCAGAACGCCGTTGATTCGCTTCGCCTCGGCGCATGGGACTACGTCATAAAGCCGGTCGAGGATGCAAGAGCGTTTGAGGTCGTCATCGAACGGACACTTGAGAAAGCACGTCTTATGAAGGAGAATCGGCTCTATCGTGAGCATTTGGAAGAATTGGTGCGCGAGCGGACGGAGGAGCTCCGTAAAACTCTTGATGAACTGAAACTCCGGCATCAGGAAGTCAGCCGATTGAAAGATATGCTGGCTGACGACAACCGTTATCTGTTTGTCGAACTATGGTCAGCTTCAGGAGATGAAATTATTGGTTCGGATTTTGGTCTGAAAGCAGTGATGGAGATGGTGCAGCAGGTGGCGCCCCTCAACAGCCCTGTGCTATTGCTGGGGGAGACGGGTACGGGAAAAGAGGTCATCGCCAATGCGATTCACTATTCTTCACCCCGCAAGGATGGCCCTTTTATCAAGGTCAACTGCGGGGCCATCCCTGAGACTCTCCTCGACAGCGAGCTCTTCGGTCACGAGAAAGGAGCTTTCACCGGGGCCGTCAGCCAAAGGAGGGGGCGATTCGAACGGGCCGACAAGGGAACTATTTTTCTGGATGAGATTGGAGAACTGCCGTTGCAGGCTCAGGTGAGGCTGCTACATGTCATTCAAAAAAGAGAGATCGAGCGTGTGGGAGGAACAAATTCCATACCGGTAGACGTCCGTATTATATCGGCCACGCACAGAAATCTTGGGGAGATGATTGCCTCTGGGCGATTTCGTGAAGATCTCTGGTTCCGATTAAATGTCTTTCCCATAATTCTTCCTCCTCTTCGTCAACGAAAGGAAGACATTCCCTCGCTCCTCAGCCATTTTATTTCCAGGAAATCCATTGAACTCGGTGTTTCAACACCACCCACTGTTGCACCGGGCGCGCTGGAACGATTGATGAATTATAATTGGCCCGGAAATGTGCGAGAGTTGGAAAATCTGGTGGAAAGGGAAGTGATCCGGCACCGTAGCGGACGACTCATGTTTGATTCTCTGTTACCCGCTGGCAAAGAAACAATAACTCTTGATCGCCGGGAAGGAGCTCATGAACGTAACCCCTTAAAACTTGATGAGGTAATATCGTTGCACATCAGTAATGTATTGAGGATGACCAAGGGCAAGGTTCATGGTCCAGGCGGAGCGGCCGAGCTATTAGGTATCAAGGCAAACACTCTTAGGGCACGCATGGACAAACTTGGAATTAAATATGGGCGCAATAAATGAGCAGATGCGTCCGTCTCGCCCTCACCCAAACTGGCGAGACAAAGAAATGCGGACTTTTAGAAGAACTTGCCGAAACCTTCGAACTCATGGAAACGTTTAGTTCGAGGGGAAACAAATATTTTGGCTGCGTTTCTTTCCAGCCATAATCGTGAGTGATGTGAATCCCCGCCGGTTGCGGCTTTCCAGACCATTTTGAACTCCGACCATGCATCGATTATTTCTGGAAGGCAGTTGACCAAACAACACTAACAGATTTCTTGAGAAATCCTCACAAAATCGCTTTCAAGTGAGGTGTTGATTAGCGGGGGCACCCCGTGTGCATCGGGCTTTGCGATTCGTGTTGACTTCTCCGGCGTACTCAACACCCGAGGGGTGTTATTATCCGGTGGAAACCTTCAGTGTACGCCATCTCCTCACCCGCATTGGTTTCTATATGTTATCAGTGTGAACATTTTGATCAAGTTACGAACGGAAGTTCACGCGCAGCTGCTCCTTAGCCGGATGAAGATTAGCGGCGGTACGACAACACCCGTCATTTCCGGTGAAGCATTTGTTTCCCGAAGAAACCCTGTGCCTGTGGCGAGAACGCCTTCAGGAGCGAGGTGTACTGCCAAAAACAAACACGAGTGACTGCTTGGTAAGACCTGTCTTGTTATTTTGGCAATCAACACCAGAGAGGCGGATACAAATCTATCTGCCTCGGTAATTTTCATAGATGACCCCGAATACTGACGGCATCCAGCCCGCGTCAGCAGCATCGGCGCGTTTTTTTTGTCTCACAAAGCCCCGCCCCGCTCCCTTGAGTTGAATAAGGTCACAGAATGTTTTATACTTTTATCATAAGGCGGTGACCACTGGTTCAAGTACTGGGTTAGAGATTTCGTCCCAGGGCGTCAGAACATGTTCCATAGTGAACGTTTAATCCTGATAATCAGGAGCGCCAATCTCGTTGTGGCACCGTCCCTTATCCTTCTTCTTATGTCACAGATTAATGCTGTTTTTCTTGACGGTTGCCTTCAGATGCTGAAGGAAAAGACCTATTGCCTCTTTGATCGTCATGTTGATGCCTCCTTTCAGTGACACGTTTGCCGGGGTCTGCATAACACAATTGTATAATATGATCACTGGTGGTTCTATTGGTCCAGATAACATAGAAGAAAGCAACACATTTAAAGAGACGGCTTCGACTGATAGGTTATAGCCGAAACAAACACCTTTTGGCTATTGACGCCATCTACATGTCCGCAACTTTTCATTGATTTATTGGCTTGAGGCTTTTACGCCCTATTTCGCAGATCTTAGTAGGAGTGGCGATTAATGATAAGGAATACTAATAGCTTCTTTCTGTGAGGGGTTATATAAATTGAGCTAGGATGGGATTGCCCCTTCTCCTTGCTTCTGGTGAGGCCACCTGTAACATAGAAGCTGCACAGTTCGAGAGTGAAAGAGCATATTCTTTGATGATCAAGGATTATTTGTTCGCGACAATCTTGACATAACTCAAGGGTGAATGGACATCTTTTTTGCTTGCTTTTGATTTTTGTTGACATCTTCTTCCTCATTAAAAGTATCAGTGATAAATCATAACGCTTTCTTAAAGGTTCATTTATTTTCTTCTTTTTTTGCAAATCTGGTAATTTTCCAAGGTTTCGCCGACATGCAAAAAAAAACCTAACCTGCATGCTCGTAACTCCTTGCTCATAGGCATATCCAAGAACATCTTCTGTGAAGAGCGCAAAGAGCCATTATTCATATGTGATTTTCCATGGAGATAAGGAATATCGCTTCCTGCGCTAGCAGATTCGGAAAACTCCTGATGATTTTTTCTCCTGTAACGTACACGGTTTTTTCTGTTTTTATGCTGTTCTTACGACAATAGTCTTCGAAATCCAAAATGCTCAGGAAGTGCATGTTGGGGGTGTCATGCCACTCATACGGAAGTGCTGGTGTGACGGGAGTCCTTCCCTTGAAAAGTATCTGTGAGCGTACCTCAAAGTGGGCGAAATTAGGAAAGCTCACAATAACTTTGTTTCCTACTCTCAAGGCATCCTTCAGCACGATATCCGGCTTTCTCACTTGCTGAAGACTATGATTGAGCAGAACATAATCGAATGTGCCGTTGCCGAACTCGCCAAGCCCTTTGTCTATGTCATCGTGAAATACACTGAGTCCCTTCCTGACGCATTCGTATATTGCCTGATCATCAACCTCTACGCCCCGGCCCCTTGCGCGTTTCATGGTCGTGAGCAGATAAAGCAGTTCTCCTGCGCCGCATCCCAAGTCCAGAACAGAAGCTCCTTCAGAAACCATGTCTGCGATTACCTTGTAAACAAAAGGAGGACTAGTGTCTTTCGCTAACAAATTTCGTTTTCATACGACACCCGGTTGAGAAAATGTTCGACCAAAAGGGTCTCGTCCTCGCTTTCCAGGAGAAAAGCATCGTGCCCATACGAGGACCCGATTTCACAATACGTAACATCAACACCGGCTAGTTTGCAGGCCTTCACGATTTGCTGGCATTGATATGCAGGGTACAGCCAGTCCGACTTGAACGCTATGACAAGGACCTTCGCTGTTATGTCTCTGAATACTTCATGGAGCGGTTTTTCTCTCGCCAGGTCGAAATAGTCCATTGCCTTAGTTAGATAAAGGTAAGTATTTGCATCGAACCTTTTGCAAAAGCTTTCTCCACGGTCCTTCAAATACTCCTCCACTTCAAAATCCGAAGAGAATTTGTCCGCCCGCCCACCGCTTTTGACTTGCCTGCCGAACTTCTCATTCATCGATTTATCGCTCATATACGTCACATGTCCTATCATTCTTGCAACCGCAAGGCCTCTGAGAGGCAACGGCCCTCCATAGTAATCACCTGATTTCCAGTCGGGATCAGCCATTATGGCCTGCCTTCCTGCCTCGCCAAAGGCGATCTGCTGAGGAGAATGCCCAGCCGAAGTCGCAATGGGGACAGCGCTTAATATCCTTTCAGGGTAGGCAGCCATCCATTCAAGCACCTGCATACCGCCCATTGATCCACCCGCCACAGAGAGCAGCACATCAATGCCCAGATGATCGATCAGGTGCCGCTGAGCATTGACCATGTCCTTAATGGATATGATGGGAAAGTCCAGTCCATAGGGCCTGTTAGTTCGAGGGTTTATCGAAGACGATCCCGTTGAACCCTTGCAGCCTCCGAGCACATTTGAGCAAATAACAAAGTACCTGTTCGTGTCAAAGGCCTTTCCCGGTCCAATCATGTTATTCCACCAGCCTGGTTTATGATGCCCCCGATGAAACCCTGTTGCATGCGCGTCTCCTGAAAAGGCATGACAGATAAGGACGACATTTGATTTGTCCCTGTTCGGACTCCCATACGTTTCATAGGCAATCGTTATGGGCCCGAGCCGTTCACCGCTTTCGAGGAGCAGTGTGTCGGGCGGAAAACCAAAAGTGAAATGTTCGGTTTCTACGATGCCTAGACCGGCGTGATCCCTTGAATGTTCTACTTCGATGTACATCTCCGCTTTTATTCCTTAAAGAGCCAAGTCGAAAGGTACCTCTCACCAGTGTCGGGGAGTACTATAACGAGAAGCTTTCCTTCGTTTTCATCCCTTTTTGCAACCTCAAGGGCTGCCCATAATGCCGCACCGGATGATATCCCTGCCAGTATCCCTTCTGTCCTTGCAAGCAATCTTGCCGTACGCCCTGCGTTTTCATCAGAGACCGTAATAATCTCGTCGATGATCTCCCGGTTGAGCACATCTGGGACAAAACCAGCCCCTATGCCCTGAATCTTGTGTGGCCCTGCGGTCCCCTTGGAAAGAACGGGTGATGTCTCTGGTTCAACTGCTATAGCCTTGAATTCTTTCTTTCTCTTCTTAATCACCTCTGAGACGCCCGTTATCGTACCCCCGGTGCCGACCCCTGAAACGAGAATGTCTACCTTCCCATCCGTGCCATTCCAGATTTCTTCCGCGGTAGTTTTCCTGTGGATTTCTGGGTTTGCAGGGTTCTTGAATTGTTGGGGCATAAAGGCATTAGGTATTGAAGAAGCCAATTCCTCTGCCTTTTCCACTGCTCCTTTCATACCTTCGGACCCCGGGGTCAATACTAATTCTGCCCCAAAGATCTGCAGCAAATGTCTCCTTTCCATGCTCATGGTCTCGGGCATAGTCAAAATCAGCTTGTATCCCCTTGCTGCGGCCACAAAGGCGAGGGCTATGCCCGTATTGCCGCTGGTTGGTTCGATAATCACCGATTCCTTACGCAGCAACCCCTGCTCTTCTGCTGCATCAAGCATCGCAACCCCTATGCGGTCTTTCACACTGGAAAGGGGATTAAAGGATTCGAGTTTGGCGAGTACTTCCGCCTTTGCCTCCTGAGTAATCCTGTTCAGCCGCACGAGCGGTGTGTTGGCGACTGTTCTTGTAATGTCATCAAATATCCTGGCCATGAATCACCTCATTGTCCTCTTCTCATTGTATTTCGTCATTGCATTCTCATTCGGTTGCCTTTTCCAATGCTTGTTCTATATCAGCAAGGAGGTCATCAATATGTTCAAGACCTACCGATAGTCTTATGAAATCGGGGGTCACCCCTGCAGCCTGCTGCTCCTCGGGGGAGAGTTGCTGGTGCGTCGTTGAGGCCGGATGGATTGCAAGTGTCTTTGCATCTCCCACATTTGCGAGATGAGAGATCAGTTCAAGAGAATCAATGAATCTCTTTCCCGTCTTCGACCCTTCTTTGATACCGAAACCGACAATGGCGCCGGCGCCTCTCGGAAGATACTTCTTCACGCGTTCTTTTTCAGGGCTCGTGTTCAGACCAGGATAGCTCACCCACGCAACCTGAGGGTGACCTGCTAGATATTGAGCCACGGTCAATGCATTTTCCGAGTGCCTCGGCATCCTCAGGTGAATCGTCTCCAGCCCTTGCAGAAAGAGAAATGAGTTGAAGGGTGAAAGCGCGGTCCCTAGATCCCTCAAGAGTGTCACGCGTGCTTTTATGATGTACGAAATATTTCCCAGGGGCTTCAGGGCATCGACAAAGTTAAGTCCGTGGTAACTTGAGTCGGGTCCGGAAATGAGAGGGAATTTCCCTTTTGTCCAATCGAATTTCCCCGAATCGACGATTATCCCTCCTATGGCTGTTCCATGGCCTCCGATAAACTTCGTCGCCGAATACACAACGACATCAACGCCGAAATCGATTGGCCTTAAAAGATAAGGGGAAACGGTATTGTCCAGAACAAAGGGTATTCCGTTCTCGTGGGCCACTTCTGATATCTCTGACAGGTCGGCCACATCAAGCTTGGGATTGCCTATGGATTCAGCATAGAGCGCCTTTGTCTTCCCGGTTACGGCTTCCTTGAAGGCATCGATATCATTTGATTTGACAAACTTCACTTTTACTCCCAGCCGTGGGAATGTGTAGTGAAATAGGTTATAGGTTCCTCCGTAAAGGTTATCAGCAGAAACAATCTCATCCCCTGCCTGGGCGATGTTCAAAAGGGCTATGGTTATTGCAGACTGACCGCTTGAGACGGCGAGTGCCCCTACCCCACCGTCCAGAAGGGCAATCCTGCGTTCCAGTACATCTGTAGTAGGGTTCATGAGGCGCGTATAAATATTTCCAAACTCCTTCAGGGCAAANNCTCCTGACCGCCGTGAAGGGCCAGTGAATCGATCTTTAATCTCGCATCTATCTTGCTCATCCTCTCCTCCGGTTAGCTATGCAATTTTTTTATGTTCAGCAACCTCCATGCCAGTTAAGAATCGAGCGCAAAATAAGCACTCTTAACGTTTTCTTAAAGTGTAGCTGTGCATAAAGTAACCATACTGAGCAGATTGTAGCCAGCTAAATGCAAAATCTAAGATAGACGATAGCTAAAGATTAGCAATGGCTATCAGCCGCACAATTACTTCAAACAGATAGAGAGACAATCCATTTGACCTATCTATACAAACGTATGGATAGATATTATCTATTTGTAATATAGACTTGATCTGTTTTATGCTTTATCAATTTTCGATGGCATTGGATCCCGAGAATGGCGATTGACACCAAAATCATTCGAAGGGAGAATTCATCACGCAATGAAATATAAAGGCCATACCTGAATGAGGGGCAAGGGGCTGGAGCCCCTCCTGGTCTGCAAAACCAGAGGTATGGCCGCCAGAAAGGCTATAGTGGGTTCGATTCCCACTGCCCCTCTCCATCTAACATCTCATGTCTCAGGACGTTTAAATTTAATTAAAGGAGGACAATAAGATGGCAGAAGAGAAGAAGATGACTTTGGAAGAAGTGAACGAGTATATGAAACAGAAATGCGGTTTTGTGCCGAGGATGTTTCAGATAATAAACACGGTAACCCCTGATCCTGGTAGGACCTTTGCCGATTTTTATGCGAGCATCTTCGGCGACGGAGCCCTTTCCAAGAAGGTGAAGGAGCTGATGTTCATGTCCGGGGGGGTCGCTTATTGCTCTCCAAGATGTATCATCCACGTCATCCCTGCGATCACTGCTGGGGCGACAACGGGGGAGATATTCGAGGCTGCCTCTGTCGGCATGATATTGGCAGGCTTTGTGCCGGGAGGTCCCGGAATACCCTATGCCTTCGAATATGCCCTTAAATGTCTCGACATCGAGGCAAAATACAAAAAGGGTGAGAAATGGGAATACCTGCCTGCTGCCAGGTTTGATCATGGCGTATTTTGAACTGGCGCCTCGGACGGAATGGATAATCCTACGAAACTCTTGTTAACGATTTGATGATTGCTGAAAAATGTCATCATGATTTCAGGCGTTCTCTCGGTCGCCCGAATCTAAAGAGTGAATATGTGAAAGAAATTTCAGCCATATGCGGCATGTGCCCGCACGGATGTTGGGTGAGGGCACATGTGATTGAAGGAGAGCTCGTGGCGGTCTCAGCCGATCCTGATCCGCGCTTCGGCAATCTCTGTGAGAGGGGGCGCCTCGCGCCCAAAATTGTTTACTCGCCTGACCGCATAAGGATCCCACTGGTAAGGTCCGGCCCAAAGGGTAAAATTCACTTCAGGGAGGCGACCTGGGACGAGGCCCTCGACAGGATCGCCGAACAATTCATGGATATCCGTAATAGGTATGGGGCGCACGCCCTTGCCAGCTATATGGGAGCGGGGACGCTTGAGGACGGGCTGTCTGCCTTCTTCAAGAAAGTGCTCGAACCCTTCGGTTCACCAAACGACATTGACTGCGGGTCTGTCTGCTATGTCTCATCCCGTATACTTGCTCCGCTAACCACCCTCGGCATCGAAGGCGATGCTCTTACTCCTGATTTTGAGAATACGGGATCGATCATCCTTTGGGGAACAAACCCTCTGAAGGATGGAATACCGGACAAGGTGAAACGCATAAGGGAAGCCAGACGGAAGGGAGCTTCGCTCATCTGTGTCGATCCGCGCCGTAACGGTTTAGCCCACAATGCCGATCTCTGGGTCCCTCTTCTTCCCGGCACCGACGGCGCACTTGCCCTTGCGCTCATAAATATTGTTATTCAGAGAAAATGGTTTGATCGGAGGTTCGTGGATAGGTGGACTCTCGGCTTCGATGAGTTGGCGTCCTATGCCGCAACATTTACGCCGGAAAAAGCGGGGGAGATCTGCGGAGTGGATCCGGCGCTCATTCTGCGTCTCGCTTCGGCGTTATCACCTGACTCTCGAGCCGCAATGGACTTTTACAGTGGGCTTGAGTATGCGCCAAGCGGCGTACAGAACACAAGGGCATTATTCTCACTTGCCGCATTGAGCGGGAATCTCGACGTAGAGGGTGGTCTTTATATTCATGCTTATCCCCATGCGCTTTTTCGTGAGTATGAGTACAACCCCGCAATTCCACCTCTTGGAGCTCTGGAATTTCCGCTTTTTTATGCCCTGGCGGGCAGGGCACATATCTCCGGGCTGCCTGACGCAGTCCTCCACGATGATCCTTATCCTGTTCGCGGCCTTCTCCTGGTAGGGGGCTCACCGTACCTTTCCTACCCCGACCCTGAGAGATGGAAACAGGTATATGACCAGCTGAATTTCATGGCAGTCATTGACCGCTTCATACCTGAGGAGGCCGCCTGGGCCGACATAATTCTTCCCGCCACCACCTACTATGAAATAGAGTCTTATCACCTCTACCGGGACCATGTCAGAATGCGGAGCAAAGTTATAGAGCCGGTAGGCGAGGCCAGGAATGATTCGATGGTCCTCTCTGCCATCGCCAGGCGTCTCGGCTGCGGAAGTTCTTTCCCGGGATCGGAGGAAGAGATCGTGGACCATGCCTTTGCCGATAGACGACAACTCCTTCGCATAATGAAGGCAGGTCCTGGTGTCGCCCGGCTGCCCCTTGCAGAGCGAAGAACCCGCAAATATGAATCAGGGCATCTGCGTTCTGACGGCAAGCCTGGCTTTCCGACCCCTTCGGGTAAATTCGAATTTGCGTCCGTTCTTCTTGAGCGTTACGGGTACGACGCTCTGCCGGTGTACACTGATCCCAGAGCGTCCACTGTAAATCATGACTCCATGCTGATGCTCACAACCGGAGCGCGAACCAGAGGAAGATTCAATTCGCAATACCTCGATCGTCAGGAATTGGCTCTAAATCGGGAGCCAGTCCTCGAAATTAATCCGATCGATGCGGAGATAAGGGGCATAAAGAATGGGGACCGTGTATCTCTTCGGACCGATCTTGGCGAGATAGTTCTTGAAGCCCGCGTTACAACCGGAATCTGCCATGGAACAGTCCACGCGCCTTTTGGAGGGGGAAGTCGCAGGCATCACGGTCTTTGGCGAAAGGCCCATGTTAATTCGGTCATTCCTTCACACATGCGAGACCCAATTTCCGGGTATCCCGTAGTTAAAGCGGTGGTGTGTAATGTCTCTAAGGTCGATACAGATGCAGACCTTTGCGATGGTGTCTCACCATGTGTTGAATATGCCGAAGATAGCGTGAATTCCACCACTGAGAGATAAGAGGGATGTAGTTCAACATTATCAAAAAAAATATCGTAAGGAGGTATGTTATGAAGTATGGAGCAAGGAACAATATTATTGCGACAGTAAAGTCAATGAAAAAGGGAGATATTATGTCGCTTGTAAAATACGATATCACGCAGCCGGCTGAGATGGCTTCGGTCCTTACGACAGAGTCGGCGGAGGATCTTGACCTGAAGCCGGGAGATAAGGTTCAGCTTATTATCAAGGCGATTCATGTCCTACCAGTAAAGGGGGAAAAATAGGAGATCACTATGATTATTGATGCAAGAGGCCAGGGCTGTCCAAAGCCGGTAATCATGGCGGAGGAAGCCTTTTCAAAGATTGACGAAGGGATTGTAGAAATCATCGTGGATAATGAGGGGTCTGCAAAGAACCTCGCAAGGTTCGCCGTAACAAACGCATTCTATTCTGAAACCGTCCAGGAGGATAAGCACTGGCGGGTGAAGATTGTAAAAGGTTATCCGTGTGAGGAGTCTGCACGGGAGACAGCTAAAGAACCCGAGAAAGAGATATTCCTGGTGATCGCCACGGATACTATG
>DMNE01000151.1 GCA_003453735.1 Nitrospiraceae bacterium
CAGAGCGGCCAAAGAGATAGTTTGCGGGAAAGCAGAGCCTCGCGCAGTAGAAACGACTTATAAATAATCCATAACAGCTAGGGGAGGTATCAGTTATGACAAAGAAAGCAGAACGATCATTACAATGTATGGTGGAGATGAAAACAGTTTATCACGCCGTGNNCCAAATTCTCTCTGACGCGCTCATACCAGCGATGACAGAAGTGGGACATTTATTCGAGACACATGAATACTATGTGCCGGAGATAATGATCTCAGCGGAAGCAATGCAAACAGGGTTGAGCATTTTGCGTCCCATGCTGGGTGCGGCAAGTGTGCGTTCAGTTGGCAGAATAGCCATAGGATCAGTGGAGGGTGACTTGCACGATATCGGCAAGAACCTGGTCATCACGATGCTGGAGGGTTCGGGGTTTGACGTCGTAGATCTGGGCGTGGATGTCTGTCAGAGCAGGTTCGTTCAAGCTGCTCGTGACGGCGCGCAAGTGATCGGAATGTCTGCTATGATTCCTACGACCATGCCCGGTATGAAACTCGTGATTGAAGCGCTCAAAGCCGAAGGCCTGCGCGAGCGGGTTAAGGTGATTGTGGGGGGGGCATTGCTCACTCAGGAATACTCAGACCTCATAGAAGCGGACGGGTATGCATCCGATGCCAGTATGGCAGTGCGGAAGGTCAAGAAACTGTTATCTGAAATGTCAGGGACAGAGAGGAGATCGGAAAGCGCTGACCGTGCAAATTTTTCTCGAATTCCTGAAACCATCTCGATATCTTTAGCTGGAAGAGGGTTTTCTCATGCAGACGACATTACAAAGTGAAATAACTCAAGTTACAATCCAGAGCGATGGGCCCATCATCATCATTGGTGAGAAGATAAATCCAACAGGGCACAAGAGGTTGGCTAAGGCGCTTCAGACGCGCAACTTCGAGTACGTCAGGAGCGCGGCTGCGGAACAAGTTGCTGCTGGTGCGGACGTCTTGGATATCAATGTTAGCGTGCCTGGCCTCGACGATATCATGTTGCTTCCTGAAGTAGTGAAAGTCGTGGCCTCGAGGGTTGGCGTTCCCCTCTGTGTTGACTCGCCAAATCCGAAAGCAATGGCAGCCGCTCTGGCCGTAGCTCCTGGCAAGCCCTTGGCTAACTCGGTGAACGGCCAAGGGTCAATTTTACGGGAAATGCTTCCGATTGTCAAAGATCGAGGAGCGGCGGTTATCGGGCTCACGATGGATGATAAAGGTATACCGAATAACCCTTATGAACGCCTGGCCATTGCAGGAAGAATCCTTGAGCACGCAGCAAGGATCGCCATTCCGCCCAATGATGTGGTTATCGATCCCCTAGTGATGACGGTAGGCGCAGATCAGAAAGCAGGCAAAGTCACGTTAAAGACGATTGACTTGATCCGACGGGAATTGGGAGTGAACATGATTTTAGGAGCAAGCAACGTCTCATTCGGTCTCCCTTCTCGGAATACCGTTAACCAAGCTTTCCTTGCCTTGGCGGCAGGAGAAGGAGCAAGCTGCGTGATCACCGATCCGATAAAATTCACTGCCATTATCCGTGCAACCGACCTACTTCGTGGCCACGATCCCTATGCGAAGCGCTATATCAGCTATTATCGCTCACATTCGGGGAGAACACGTGAAGAAACTTCTCTGAAAATAGCTTCTCAGAGCATGCACTAACATCAACAGTCAGAAAACTTACCATTCCTTCGTGATGCAGAAATACGCTGTTCAAACGCGGGGATCTGGCCCCTTTGGCTGTTTTGTCATCCAGCGCAAGGCACCACTTTTCTGTGCCGTTCAGCTCAGATTGGTGCGAAGACGGATATTGAACTAAAAATCTTATCATCTCGCTTCTGTCATAAGGGACTGTTTGTAGAGGTTACGTTTCGTGCAGATTCCGGAGCTTCCCTGCAGCGCTCCACGGACAAGCATACCCGTCTGAGGGACTTCGGCCATGCGCGACAGTCAGTTGGAATAGTTTCCATGAGCAATATGCTTTTAATGTGTGACTTTGCCCCTCTAATATGTTACTTTATAAAGAAAATAATTTAGTTGAAGAACCAGAAACTTTTGAGACCCGTGAACACTTGTTGTCAGCAAGCCTATATTATTGCAGGACCATATCGCCGTTCTTCTGCCCAATGAGCATGATGTGAAGAAGGCACAATTCGACTGCAAGACCAAAGATGTGATGTTCCAACTGCTCAGCAAAGAAGGATTCATCAGCACAGTCGATGTACTTTTGTGCCGAGGATTACGCGGCATGGCGCCACAGCCGGATTCCTTTACGTGATTTCTTTACAGTGATCTGACGCCCTAGGTCCGACCATGCACCCATCATCTCTCAACCCAGCTCCACCTCCGTCAATTCTACATCAGGGGCCTTTTGCACTGTTCTGGTGGGCGAGGCTATCGAGTTGGATTGCTTTCCAAATGCTGGGGGTCGCCGTAGGATGGCAGGTCTATTCTTTGACCGGCAGTGCATTGTATCTTGGTTTCGTTGGGCTTGCTCAGTTCCTGCCCATGTTTTTTTTGACACTTGCCGTGGGTCACGTCGCCGATCGCTACGATCGTCGAACCATTGCGCGCTTCTGCCAGATTGTGGAAGGATTGGCGGCTGGAACATTGGCATTGGGGAGCTTCAGCGGCTGGCTGAGCAAGGACAGTATCCTTGCCATCGTATTCATTAGTGGAGCGGCACGTGCTTTTGAGGGACCAACTATGCAGGCCCTGCTGCCAAGACTTGTCCCTTCTCCGGTCCTATCGCGCGCAGCCGCCTTGTCCGCATCAGCAATGCAGACCGCTAGCATTGTGGGACCAGCGCTCGGTGGACTGCTATATGCTTGTGGCGCAACCGCGGTCTATGTGACAGCCAGCATTCTATTCATGGCGGCAAGTCTACTCATTGCCTTAATCCAGCTCGAGCGCGCGCCGTTAAAACGCGAGCCGGTCAGTCTCCAATCGCTTTTTGCCGGTATCGCCTTCATTCGTAGCCGCCGGGCCATCCTGGGTGCCATATCCCTCGATCTCTTTGCGGTGCTCCTTGGCGGGGCGACAGCACTCCTGCCAATCTATGCGCGAGACATCCTGGCAACCGGACCGTGGGGATTGGGTCTGCTGCGCTCAGCGCCTGCTGCCGGAGCATTAGCAATGTCGGTATTCCTGGCGCACCATCCGCTCCGGCGCCGTGTTGGTCAGATCATGTTCTGCGCCGTGGCGATCTTCGGTGCTGTCACTATCGTGTTTGCCATATCAACCTCATTCGCATTGTCACTCGGCACACTAGTCATACTCGGCGCCGCAGACGTAATCAGCGTGGTAATTCGCCATACCCTGGTACAGATCACGACACCCGATGAGATGCGTGGCCGGGTAAGCGCAGTAAACTCGATGTTTATCGGAACATCTAACCAGCTCGGAGAGTTTGAGTCGGGCGTGACTGCCGCTTGGTTTGGCGTTGTACCTGCTGTCCTCATTGGTGGTATTGGCACAATTCTGGTCGTCATCATCTGGATGCGTCTTTTCCCGGAGCTGCTACGTACCGATTCCCTGGACCGCTGAGGTGACTGACAGTCGTTCACGGCCTTCGAGGCACCAGATTCCTTCACTCCAGCCGGCCCTTGAAGGACAGTGGAACATATCTTTCAAGGCGAGATACGTGCGCGGACGTCCAACTCCACCTTGGCATCCTTCCGGGATGGAGAATGCAGCGATTCCGAGTCTTCAAACCAAAGCAATTTCAATGACGATGAGAAAGGATGGAGCCTTTCTATTGCTGCGCTAATTGACAGATCCTACGAATTGATATGCGAAGCAAAAAAGTCTTCTCAAAAAATACAGCAACATCAAAAGTCAGGAAACATTTTGAGACATAACACTTTACTGTCTCCCATCGATGCACATGCCGAAAGGATACCACCCTCTNNCTTCTAGAATGGCTCTAGAAGCCAATCTACAAAACCGCAAAAAGCTCGTGGTGCCCTAACAGTGCCCTTCCCTCGTAGGAGGGGATATATCAACCTTCTACAGCCTCTTGATAAAGTTGTCCAACTCACTTCCGGCGAAGGGCGGCTTCCCTCCTAGCTTTCTCCCTATGTCCTGACCTCTTTTAATCGAACCTCAGCCTCTATAGCGGTAGTGTGCAAGAAATATTTCGAGTCCTGTACCACCCGTCACAGCAGCGTTGTTCGTTACAAAAATGTTAAAGTTTTAGAAGCGNNAACAACAGACAACTTACTCCGAAGGAAACTCCTTCGATTATCCCTTCTCGCAAAGCGCACGTCGCCCCCGAAGTACTGGAGGAGCTTTCCGCGTGCGAATCCTTTCAGTCCCTTTCCTATAAACATAAACGCTTTGTTATCGAATACTTAAAATGTTATGAGGTGACTCGCGCCTATCAACAAGTGTACGACTGTTCACCTACGGCCGCGAATAAACATGGCACGCGCCTGGTGGTGAATGGTGGTATTCAAAAAGCGATCGAGGAAGTATCGAAAATTCTCACTGTAACAGCAGAGGACATCGCCAGTGCTCAGGAAGTGAAAGTACATCTGACCAAGGTTATCCGTGGGCGTATTACCGATGTCCTTTCCTGGAATGAGGATGGGCTTGTATTCACAAAGAGTNNGGACATCGGCAAAGGGTGATTGGACCGAAAGGAGGACAGTAGTTGAGCTACAGACCCTTTAAAAGCGCTGGAATTGCTTGGGCAGACGCTTGGCATGTTCAAGACCAACATAGATGCAAGGGCGCGGCCTGGCCGTCCAGCGTGCTACGAAGACTGGCGCAAAAGATTGGGGCTGGA
>DMNE01000304.1 GCA_003453735.1 Nitrospiraceae bacterium
AGTCCGCAGCGACTCGGCGGCCCGTGTGGCCGTAAAACTCGGCTATAAAAACGTCTACCGTGACCCATACGGCTATCCAGAATGGCAGGGAAGAGGTCTACCCATTTCGAGCGCTCCGGCAGGTCTGGCCCAAACCGGTGAAGCGCCAAAGACGCCGGGAACTCTCCATGGTTGGGCAATGATCTGGATGCTTCTGGGCATCTTCGCAGGTGGTATGGCTTTAAATCTCACTCCATGCGTCTACCCGCTCATTCCCATCACTGTCTCATATTTTGGCGGTCAGGCTGCAAAGGGAGGCGAGGGCCGGGGAAATCTCGTGGCCCATGGTCTGTGTTATATGATGGGGCTGGCAGTCATCAACTCGGTGCTTGGGGTTGCCGCCTCACTCACTGGCGGCCTTATGGGAGCGATGCTCCAAAATTCTATTGTTCTAATAGTCGTGGCGGCGGTTCTTCTCCTATTTGCGACAAGCCTTTTTGGATTATGGGAGATGCGCCTCCCAAGCGGACTCACCCGGGCAGCCGCAAAATCCTACACAGGATATCTTGGAAGTCTCTTTATGGGGCTTACTCTAGGGGTAGTTGCGGCTCCGTGCATAGGCCCGTTCGTTTTGGGACTCCTGACCTGGGTTGCGAGCATGGGAAGCCCGTGGCTCGGGTTTTTGATCTTTTTCACATTGAGCCTGGGCCTGGGACTTCCCCTCTTCGTTCTTGCCATGTTCTCGGGTCAACTGGAAAAACTCCCCCGCTCCGGCGGCTGGATGATCTGGGTAAGAAAGCTGATGGGCTGGGTGCTGGTCGCAATGGCGGCTCATTTCCTGAGACCTGTTCTTCCCGGCCACTGGGGAACCATTCTGTTTGCCTTGGTCGCCATTGCCGCTGGACTGCACCTTGGCTGGATCGACAAAAACCAGGCGAACTTCGGTGCCTTCCCATGGTTAAAAGGCGGGGTCGGCGTTATTTGCCTGGTTTTGGCGACTTTCCTCGTCACGTCGTGGGCAATGCGAGGTCCAGGCGTTACCTGGAAGCCCTATTCGGACGAGGTCTTGAAAGAGGCCAGGAAACTGAACAAACCGGTNNCCGTGCAATGAACTGGAGGAAGTCACTTTCCACGATGCTTCGGTGGTAAATCAGGCGGAGAGCGACTTCGTGATGGCTAAAGTAGATGTGACCAGGGGTGGTAACCCTGTCTACGAGAGGTTGCTGCAGCAATACGAGGTGAAAGGGGTTCCGACTATTGTGTTTCTGGATAATGAGGGAAAGGAAAAACGAGGGCTGCGCTTAGTGGATTTCCTCCCGCCCGATCAATTCCTTGGCCGTATGGCAGAGCTTAAAAAAGGCGGCAGCTAAGGAAAGGAGAGAAAATGCTTAAAGTGAGATTTTTCTTGAATGAGCCAAATGGAAAGCCGTGAAAGAATTTCCTCCAAATGATGCCCAGGTTGGGCGAAAAGTACAAGGACATTGAGATAGAGGTTACATCCAAACCTATCGCCGAATACCAGTGTGACGAGTATTTCGAACTTGAGCTGCCTGTTGCTCCGGCGGTAATGGTTGGTGATGAAATCGTGGTAGAGGGATCCGACGTATCACAGGATAAAGTTGAATCCGTCATCTGCCGGTACTGTGGCCTTTCCGAGCCTGAGCCCGAGAAGAAGGGAATTCTGGGGCGGCTATTTGGAAAATAGAGTGGAATTCCTCAGTGAAAGTGATCCTTTGATTGCATACCTTTTTCCGGAATGAGCATTCCGCTTCGTGGCAGATACACCTATGAAGAGCGAACTTGTTATTCGCCTTGGATTTTTTTTCGGCATTTTTTGCATTGTGTGCTTATTGGAGATCCTCGCACCACGTCGCGTGACGAGAATTCCTAGGAAGGGCAGATGGTTTGCAAACCTCGTGATCCTCGGCCTTAATCCGCTATCGGTTCGCCTGGTCTTTCCGATTCTTCCCGTTGCGTTGGCTCTTCTGGCTTCCGAGCGTCAATGGGGGCTGGTCAACAACCTCGACCTTCCATTCTGGCTTAAAGTAACCATCGGAGTAATCGCACTCGATTTCTCGATCTACCTGCAGCATATCCTGCATCATGCGGTTCCAACTCTTTGGCGCCTGCACATGGTTCATCATGCTGACCTTGATTTTGACGT
The DNA here is from genome assembly GCA_003453735.1 of Nitrospiraceae bacterium. GTDB lineage: Bacteria > Nitrospirota > Thermodesulfovibrionia > Thermodesulfovibrionales > UBA9159 > UBA9159. The sequence continues at coordinate 2,144 of DMNE01000304.1, forward strand.
GACCACGGGCGTGCGCTTCCATCCCATCGAAATCGTCATCTCCATGGGAATCAAGCTCATGACGGTTGCGGCACTCGGTCCTCCTGCTCTGGCCGTGCTCATCTTCGAGGTTGCTCTAAACGCCACCTCCATGTTCAACCACAGCAACGTGCATATTCCACAAGCCGTCGACCGCCTCCTCCGGCTCTTTGTCGTGACTCCTGACATGCACCGGGTGCACCATTCCGTGATCATCAGAGAGACCAACAGCAACTATGGTTTCAATTCCCCCTGGTGGGACCGACTTTTCGGAACGTACAAAGACCAGCCTGACAAGGAGCATGAGGAGATGACAATCGGGCTTTCCCAGTTTCGCGACCCCAAACGACTGACCCTACCATGTCTTATCATCCTCCCATTCATTGGAGATCCCGGCGGGGTGCCCATCAACCGTCATTGATAAAGTATTTCCAAGTTGCTACTGTCAAATCTTTGGAATAGTCGCTAGGCCACACTCCGCGCGAGTCAACCTTCCTTGCCAACCGGTGGACTTTGCCATTTTTCAATATATGATCTGCATTTAGAACCTTAACTGAGAAGCTACTGAGAAGGTTTCCCAGATAGGCAGTTGTTTCCCATATGGGGTATGGGAGGATATGGGAGATCGCGCTTTCTCAGGTTATTAAAATGGCGAGAAATTTCAGGTTACACTCACAGTACCGGACATTTCAGATAAAAAACTCAGTGTCAAAAATTCGCTTGACATGTGCGACGTAATTTGGTAATTTGACCAAAAAGGAAAAGATATGGATGGAAAAGCCTATTACTTGGAATTGCGCGCCAAAATTTTTAAAGCTCTCGGGCATCCGAGCAGGCTTAAAATGGTGGAAAGCCTTTTTGAAGGCGAACGTTGTGTGTGCGAACTCCAGGCAATGGTCGGATCGGACATCTCAACTATTTCCAAGCACTTGAACATATTGAAAGAAGCCGGAATCTTGCAGGATGAGCGCAGAGGCACCAACATTTACTACTCCTTGCGAATGAAATGTGTCGCCAATTTCCTCGGTTGCGTGGAAGACTTCGTCGGTCAACGGCTGGAAGAACAGATCGAGGCACTTGGCCAAGCCAAGATCGGGACTGCCAGGTAGGTTATTTTTTTTGAGACAGAGTTGTCTATTTGGCCAAATATGAAAAATCAACACGCACGTAAGGGATCGAGCATGACAGACAAAGATATTACCCGGATCAAGGTAGGACAATTTGCAGTCAGTATCATCGGCATTAATAAACTCCTGGACGAAATGGCCGGGACATGGGCGGATAAATCGGATGACGAAGTTGGCGCTTTCATGCTCGATAGGCTGGAACGGAGCAACTACATCCCCGGCAGCGCAAAGGATGAGTATGGCCAAGCATTCGTTCGGGAGTTTCGAAAGCATCTGGGTCAACCCTTCATTGAAGATGCTCCGCAGGGACTCGACATAAAAGTCCTTGGTATGGGCTGTCCTCAATGCGATTCTTTGACTAAGATGATCATGGATGTTCTCACGGAGATTAATCTCCCAGCCGGGGTCGATCATGTGACGGACATTAAAGAGATCGCCAGATACGGCATTATGGGTTCTCCGGCATTGCTTATCAACGGTAAGGCTGTGGCGGCGGGAAGCGTGCCTTCGAGGGACAAAGTCAAGAAATGGCTGGTCGAAGCGGGCCAATCCTTGAGAAAGTAATGGTCTTAGAAGAGCCAAACTGAGGAAATACGATATGAAAACGATCCAGGAAAAGTGCTGTGCCTGTAATATTGCCTGTAGCACAGATGCACCGACTGCTGTGGATACGACAGCACGGTCGGCAGACAAAATGAATACCGTCAAGTACGTACTGGCCGGGATTCCCATGCTTTTGGCCTGGTGGTTTATCTATAAGAGCCTTGAACCAGTTGCCGGTCAGCTTGCTCGCTATACTGTACAGTTCCTGTCCACTTCAAATTTATCGATCGGGAATGTTGACCATCTCCGAAGTTCCGTAGAGTTTTTCTTCTACGACACTCCCAAGGTGTTTATGCTCCTGATCCTGGTGGTGTTCGGGGTGGGAATCATTCGCTCCTATTTCACACCGGAGCGCACCCGCAAGATTCTTGCCGGCAAACGTGAGTCGGTTGGAAATGTGTTGGCCGCATTGCTGGGGATCGTAACTCCTTTTTGCTCATGTTCCGCAGTACCCCTTTTCATAGGCTTTCTTACCGCTGCCGTGCCCCTGGGGGTCACCTTTTCATTTCTCATTTCCGCTCCGATGGTCAACGAGATTGCACTGGTGCTTCTTTATGGACTCTTCGGCTGGAAAATCGCCGCCATCTATATGAGCACAGGCCTTATCATTGCGATGCTTGCGGGTTGGACTATCGGCCGGCTTAAGATGGAACGCCATCTTGAAGACTGGGTTTATGAAATCCAGGCAGGTGTAACCGGGGTTTACGACGAGGAACGAAAAAATTTTTCGGATCGCATCCGGTTCGGTCTCGAAGCAGTGCGCGATATTGTCGGTAAAGTCTGGATATATGTCATATTGGGCATTGCCGTTGGGGCGGGCATTCATGGTTACGTACCTGAAGGTTATCTGGCCTCGATAATGGGTAAGGGAGCATGGTGGTCAGTCCTTGTGGCGGTCCTGATCGGCATTCCTATTTATTCAAATGCCGCAGGGATAATACCGGTAGTTTCCGCTCTCATAGAGAAGGGGGCTGCAATGGGAACGGTGCTCGCATTCATGATGTCAGTGGTTGCGATCTCTTTCCCTGAGACAGTCATTTTGCGCAAGGTGCTAAAACCGAGGCTTATTCTAGTTTTTACTGGAGTGGTGGCTGTAGGCATCATCATCGTTGGATACCTATTCAACGCGCTGATCTAATAGTCGTCCCCCATAGTAAAGTTAACGAATTTAATAAGGAGAAAAAGATGAACATTAAGGTGCTTGGTCCGGGATGCAAGAAATGTCACGAAACAGAAAAGCTGGTCAAGGAGGTCATTGCTGAGGTCGGTTCTGACGCTTTAGTAGAGTACGTCACGGATATAGCGGAAATCGCAAAAATGGGCATTTTCAGTACTCCGGCTGTTGTTGTAGACGGAGAAGCCAAATTGACCGGTAAGGTTCCTTCAAAGGCCGACGTGAGAAGCTGGCTGGGAAAGTAACCGCAGCCGAATGAAGGGGGAGAAGAAATGGCTAACGAGTGTTGCACAACAGGTAGCAATGTAATGATCCTGGCCTGTTCAGGCGGGTCGAATGTGGGACAACTCTCAAATCGGGCAGCGGTGGAGCTTACTGTGGAGGGGGGCGGCAAGATGTTTTGCCTGGCAGGAATCGGCGGCCAACTCAGTGGGTTCGTTCAGTCTGCACGAGACGTACCGGACATGGTGGCTATTGACGGTTGTTCGGTGGGCTGTGCCAAGGCAATTCTTGAGAAAGCGCAAGTGCCAATGAAAACCTATCTTGTCCTGACGGATCTTGGAATCGAAAAGAACAAGGATTTTGATCTTAAGTCTGAAGACATCCTGAAGGTCAAGGACGCCGTGAAGGAGGCACTCGTAAGGCAGTAAGCCGATTTGAAGATTTTGTCCTGCAAGGAGGTGTCCTATGCTGCTAAAGGACTATCGCAAAGAGTTCGTACGTCCTGAGTGCAGGCCGGAAGCTGAATCAGTGCACTGCATCGCTCATCTTAATCAGGACATCACCGAAGTGATTCCTTATCTGAATGCGGTCCTCGGAGGCTTTCAGTATTTAAAGGACCC
>DMNE01000416.1 GCA_003453735.1 Nitrospiraceae bacterium
AAACTGTCGGCATAACATGTTTGTACCAAAAATTGATAAGATGCCTCAGCTCGTGGTGACTTTCTGTACCTCGCTAATCCGCGCTTGATTTCTACAGGGTGGCGAACATTCAATACTGGTAGAAACTTTGTGTAGCCAATCTTAACCCCCTCTGAACTGCATTTACCCACATTCAGTCGTACAATGAAATCATGCAGATCCCGGCAAATCGACACAAGGAGGTATCATTATGGTAATGCAAGAAGCGATAGAGTTATTCAGAAAACATCAAAGCGGTACTGTTAAGAAGAGCACTGTCAAAAGTTACGGTAGGGTTCTAGACTCCTTCCAAGAGAGATTTTCGGCCTCCGAAATAATCTCCATCTCTGCTGATCAGATTGGGCGATTTCTGGAGGAATGTACTGCAGGGCTTAACAGGTCGACGCGCCATCTTCGTTATATCCAGCTCAAGGCGCTTTTTAACTATATCATTGAAGTAACGGGAATGAACATCAAGAATCCGTGTAATGCAGTAGTGTTGTCCAAAGCATACAAAAAAGTTCNNTGAGAGATCGTCTTATCCTTGAACTTCAGGCAAGGTGTGGTCTACGAATAGGTGAAGTTCTCAATCTCCGTGTCGCCGATCTGTCAGGGAGGAAGATATTAATTGGAAGTCCCAAATCGGGCAGAGACGGCGAAGTTGCCTTCATGCCGGAACATATTGCTATCAAACTTGCAGAATATGTAACGAGCAAACAACTATCCCCCAACGACAGGGTATTCCCTCTTTGCTATACCACCATTAGAAACCTGGTTAGGGAACTTGGGAAAAAGCTGAATGTCAAAATATCACCTCATGACCTACGCAGGCATTCGGCAACCTATGCCAGCCGGAATGGTGTACCGCTGGAAATTATTTCCAAGGTCATTCTGCGGCATCAGGACCTTAAGACAACTCAGATATATTTGGGTAAGATAAGCGATACCGAGGCTATTAGGTGGATGGACATCCTTCATGGGAAATAGTCTGATTTGACATCGACTCCGGGATCTGCAAATATGTAAAATTGCCAATAGTGTCAGGTTGGTGTCATAATAATGCTATAACTTCTCGACTCTCAAACCCTCTATTTTCCCGAAGTCCCGCATATTTGCCGTGATGATCGTGTAATCCATCGAAAGCGCAGTAGCCGCAATGATTAGGTCATGACTTCCAACAACAATGCCTTTTGCAGCCAACGAAGCCCACAGGCGAGCGTAAATGCGAGCTATTGTTGTCTCAAAAGAGAATATGGGAAAGAACTCTATGACTTTTTCGACAAAGGCTTGTCGTCTGATCTTACGTGCCTGCGTATTCGCACGTTCTACACCATGAAGAAGCTCTGCTACAGTAATCACACTTATCCCAAATGGCTCATCCTCGCGCCCACGAACGATTTCATCTACGGAGCCACCGTCGCGTTCAAAAGTAATTATCTCACTTGTATCGAATATTACTCCCATGTTGTCCTATCCGGAACATGGGGTTGATTACGCAAGCCCTCCTCTATGTCATGTAAAAAACTTTCAGCATCTTTACCAAGGCGAGGAAGATTACTCAGGACGGCTTTGAGTTCTCTAAGGGTTTTTCGCATAGGAGATGTCTCCACAGGGACAAGCGCCGCTGCAGGTTTTCCACCACGCACGATGGTATAACTTTCATGACGGTACTTTACAGAGTTTAATATATCCGAAAAGGTCCTCACCGCATCAGTTGCCTTTATTGTCTTTGCCATATAGATCTCCTCAATATTTGATAATCATATTTTACACAAAATCACATTTTTATTCCTCTGCCTCAGTAATCTGCCTATGACGCCTTGAGTAAACCAATTTCTTCTTGTCTAGAACCTATCCTGCGGCGTTTTCACTTCAGGAACAAGGATATTCTTGGAAACGAACATGTTCCGGGCTGAGGTCACGTTCGATGTTCCCCCGCTAACCCGCATATCTGCGTCGCTGCAACAAATGAAGATTTGCAAAAATAACTGTCAAAAGACATTTGTTCACTTCTTCCAGGTAGTCCGCACCGTCGCGTTTTGTCGTAGACTCAAGGTTTCTTTTGGCATAAGATAGTCAGGGCAAATTCCACCGCTAAAGACTTCGTGTAAAACTCGACGGCGATCGGATTAAAAAATCAGACATGCTCGGGACAGGATAACCATCGAAACACGCCGGCGAAACGACGCCAAACTATAACCGTTACCCCCCAAAAACAATAGGCGGAGGTGTCTAATATATCCTGAAGTATGCCCGGCCACCAAAGTGTGCTAAACCCGTCACCCGAAACATTCTTAATCCTCATCGTGAAACCTTGCGGGGCAGGATCTCCCTGGTGCATACAATGGAACTATGCTGATACCGGTAAGCCCACGTAAGGTCATCGTGCCTGACTGATAGTCGAGCTTATGCCTTGCGCCTGATTTTGTCAAGAAGCTCGGCTATGTACGACCGATTTTTCGACTGGTAGTCCTTGGCGTAATCCACACTTTCGACCCGTCCGTCGGAGAGCCGCTCCCCCTCTTCAAGTCCCATGGTCACGGCCCGGTTGACTGCCGCGATCTCATAACCCGGATTGATCTCAAGGGCCTTGTCAAAAGCAGCCAGGGCCTGCTCTTTCTTCCCAAGACTGGCATAACATATCCCGATGTTGCCGTATGACTGATAGTGTCTTTTCACTACGGACAGGCAGTCATGAAACTTGGAGATCGCTGCCTCCCATTCCTGATTCTGCATAAGGGAGAACGCCCTTTCGAACTTGTCCATCCCTTTCAGATAGTCATCGAGTCCTACCCCGTCACTCTTTCTCACACTCTCTTCCATTCCCGAAAGAAAGTCACGTGCCTGCTCAGTCATTACATTCCCGCTAGCGCCCATCTCTACAACCTTGCGATATGCCTTTATGGCGTTGCCCACGTCGAGCTTTTTCTGGTAGGAGACAGCCAGATTAAACTGGGCTTCCAGGAAATAAGGGAATTCTTCCAGTGCCTTTCCAAAGAACCGAATCGCTTTATCATACTGCTTTCTGAAGGCATGGACGACGCCCATGCCGTACTGAACCATGTAATAGTCAGGATGCTCGGCCATAAGCCCTCCCAAAAGATCGGAGCCATAATCGATAGATCCGTATTCTATTAACTTCAACGCCTCATCGACCTTCTTGTCTACTTCTTCTTTAATCTCAAGGATAAAATGCTTCTTATGGGACTTCTTACGTCTTTTGATCTTTTTCATCTGTGTTCCTATCCGATCTTCTTGGCCAACGTACTTTTGCACGTTCCAAAAAAGGCGGTTCAACACGCCTGGGTGCGCCGGTGACAATGTCCTCGAACCCGTCCATAAATCCTTTTTTGCGAAAGTGCCTTTTGCGCACATCGGCAACCACCGCCTGCCAGTCGGTATCAAGACCGGCTTTTGAGTAACATTTCCTGGCATGCTCGATATGGTCGAGCGCCGCATCGTAATATCTACTCTTACCGGCATTGACGATCCGCATGCAGAGCGCACGGTATACTCTGGCTCATATATCGGGATGAGAGCGCTGCAGCTTCCGCGCTACCGGCTCGGCCCAATAGTGGCTTAGACATTCCAATTCGTTATCCGAAGTCCGGCGCAGGCGCGATACGAGGCGGTCGTACTCTTTATTATCGAGCCAGAGCTCAATCAGACAGGACAAATCACCCTTATCCGATGCCGCCATGGCCTTTTGGCGCCAAACGGTTTTCTCTTTGGCCGGCACATAGCGCATTAATTCCTTGTATGCAAAAATGGAAGGCTGTGACTCAAACTCAACCCAGGCCGATTGAAGCGCGTCTTCCCTTCGCCCCATCCCGGCCAACAGAGTCCGTTTCAACTCACCCAGCTCGTATTCGTGATAAGATGTTCGGCTGTCCGCCCGCGCGATCTTCAAGCCCCTTTCGACCCAGGAAAGAGCATCTTCATGGCATCTCCGGCTTTTGTATATTTTAGCAATGTCCATGCAGTCCCCAGCTTCAAGCCCGGTTTGTTCGCAAAGCGCGATGTAGGCGTCAACGTTGCGCTGGGCCGCGAGCAAAGTCTTCAGTACTCGGCCCCACCTTCTGCGTGCATATTCGAAAGAGAGCTTATCCTCGTCATCACGGATCAGAGATGCTTCGAACTTGAAGCGAATTTGCCGAACGAATGCGTCCAGCCCCTTCCTGTCAAGCACTTTTGCAGCCACACGATCAAGGTCATGACAAAACCCGTAGGGATCGTCCTCCATCCAGGAGAGCAGTTCTATTACGATCTCCTCCGGGTCATGGTTTGCAGCCTGGCGAGCGTTGATCCAACCCCGAAACAGTTCCTCAACAAGCATGCCAAAATTACCGCTCGAGTCGTCGATCTCGTCCGCTTTTTCATGGCAAGCGGCAATGAAGATCTGATATAGACGCTCTGCTCGTTCCGGCTCCTTCCGGATGATGTTCTCGATGTCATCGGCAACATCCCGCACGTCATCTACGAATGACCATGAGGCATTGTGGGAAATGAAATGGCCGGGAGACAGCACCGCTTCGATGGCCTTCTCGAACTGATCGATCTGTTTTTGCTTTCCGGGGCTCATGGAGCTTCTTTGACTGCTACTCGTTTTCACAATCCTCCCAGGCTGTTTTTGCCTTCACCTCATGACTGAGAAACCGCACACCCTGGTTGTCAGATGGGTTCAACCAAAGCATCTGTTGAAATATTTGCTGCGCCTCGTCAAAGCGACTNNTATTTGCCCCGCCTCGTCAAAGCGTCCAAGCCGCCATAGACACAATCCATAGCCGTGCATGCAGCGCAGAAACGGACGATTGTCGATAAGACCCCATGGCAGCACGCCGGTAAAGTCGCCGCCCAAGGACAGCTCGCCGATACGCAGTCCGACTTCGTAATGCCGGATGGCATACTGGGGATGGTGGTCAAAGACGAAATTGCCCAAATGTGAATGGGCATCAAGGCAGCGCAGGTCCGTCTGGCACAGTTCCATCAAAATCTTAATCGCCTCTGCCCGCTCCCCGGCATCTTTGAGATCGTTGGACCGGGTTATGGGGTCAGTGAAAGGATCGTCAGGGTCCTCGCCTGGCAGCACCTGCTCCATC
>DMNE01000505.1:0-2667 GCA_003453735.1 Nitrospiraceae bacterium
TTGGGATTAGTAAACGTAAAAAAACAACGCCAAGGAAATTTAGTTCTTTTATTTTAATCCATAGCCCGCACGATTTACATACTTATCCTCGTTCCGGCGCTGCCCTGCATTGCCTGTATCAAATCTTCTGATTTCGCTATGACGGCATCCTTCCCTCCCAATTGCAGGAACTGGATGGCTGCCGCCACCTTCGGCCCCATGCTGCCGGGCGGAAACTGTCCCTGAGTTAGGTATCTTTCCGCATCTTTTACGATGAGACTCTCAAGTCTACGTCTCTTTTCCGTCTCCCAGTGAAGGTAAACGCCATCGACATCGGTGAGGATCACAAATCGCTCTACGCGTAATTCACAGGCGAGAAGACTTGCGGCCAGGTCTTTGTCTATGACCGCATCAATGCCTTTCAGTAAGCCCTCTTCTTTCACCACCGGGATGCCCCCTCCTCCAACGACAATGGGGATAATACCATTTTCGAAGGCGGTCCTTATCCCCTGCATCTCCACAATCTCCTGGGGCTTTGGGGAGGGGACGACCCTCCTCCATCCCCGGCCCGGGATCTCCCGCATCTTCCATCCCTCATTGATATATTTGGCGGCATCACCCTCAGAGTAATAGGGCCCTATGGGCTTTGAAGGTTCTTCGAACGCAGGGTCGTCCCTTGCCACAAGAATATGGGTGATGATAACGGAGATGGTCTTATCCACTCCGAGCCTCCTCAGCTCATTCCCCAAACTTTCCGCCATCATGGCACCGATCCCTCCCTGGCTGTCCGCAACACAGATATAAAGGGGCATGGGAGGGATATACCCGCATTCGTTCCTGAGAAGGATGTTCCCCACAATGGGGCCATTTCCGTGGGTAATGACGACCTGTGTTCCCTGTGAGATGAGTGCTGCAATCGGCCTCATACAGGCATCGGTGTGGTGAAACTGCTCTTCGATATATCCCCTCTCACCGGGAAGGATGAGGGCATTGCCACCAAGGGCTATAAGTACACTGCTTTCAGCAGACATGTGCCTTAAGGAATGATGTCACCAAGGGGACGAGGTCAATGGCGAAGTCATAAGAGACCCGCACCGTCGGCTTATCTATGGATATGATCCTTCTGAGGTCCACAGGCGTGGCGATAATGACCACGTCAGCCGGAACCTGGGAGATGGTTTCTGCCAGATCTTTCATCTGAGCACGGGAGTATCCCATGGCAGGAAGCACCGGACCTATATGAGGAAACTTCTCATATGCATCCCTCAGGGAACCCGCTGCATAACGCCTCGGGTCAATGAATTCTGACACAACGCCCATGGACGCTGCCATCCCTGCTCCGTAAGGCATCCCTCCATGGGTAATGGTCGGGCCATCCTCTATCACGAGGACTCTTTTGCCTTTTATTGCTTCNNGAATAACGTTTTTGATCATCTTTCTATCGCTCTCCTTTGTCTCGTTTATCTTGGTGATGATGAGGAGATTTCCCCTCCTTAGGTTCACTTCTCCGGGGTAAAAGAGCAGCTCATTTCCGGGCCTCATGGCATCGATGAGAACGATCTCGAAATCAGGGCGTATAAAGGGAAAGTCATTGTTGCCGCCGTCCCAGATGATGATCTGAGAGACCTTTTCCACATCATGGAGGACTTTCTGGTAGTCGACGCCGGCATATACGGTAATGCCCTTCTCGACAAGGGGCTCAAACTCTTCCCTTTCTTCAATGGTGCATGACTCCCGGTCAATGTCTTCCATGGAACTAAACCTCTTCACAGGGACAAAAGCGCAGTACGCCATGGGATGGCGTATCACAGACACCCTGACCCCCATTTCTTTGAAGGCATGGGCCAGCTTCCTCGTGATGACTGACTTGCCGCACCCAGTCCTCACCGCGCAGACGGAGATGACTGGCAGTGCTGATCCAAGCATAGTGCGTTCAGGCCCGGGCAGGAGAAAATCCGTACCACAAGCAAGACAGAGCGAAGCCCTATGCATGACATATTCATGAGAAACATCACTGTAGGCAAATACCACACTTTTCACCCCGTGTTCTAAGATCAGCGATTCCAGTTCCTGTTCGGGATAGATGGGTATCCCTCCGGGATAATGCGGACCAGCAAGTTCAGGAGGGTAAACCCTCTTCTCTATATAAGGTATCTGGGCAGCAGTAAAGGCAACAACTTCACTTGAGGGATTGTCCTTGTAAAGCATGTTAAAGTTATGGAAATCCCTGCCCCCTGCTCCCATGATAATGACCTTCTCTTTTTTTAGTTCTTTGGTCATATTCGCGGTAATCCTTCTGCGCGAGAAATGAAAACGGGCATGGCAGGTGGAAAAGTCCCGGGCGATATATTATCCACAGACAGCAACGATTGCCTTTTCCAAAATATCGAGCCCTCTCTCCATCTGCTCCTCTGTTATAATCAACGGCGGCGCAAGGCGTATCACGTTCTTGTCCACGCCGCACTCCAGGAGAATCAATCCTTTCGCAAGGCAGTGATCCATGATCTTCTTCAACTCTTCGGTAAGGGGTTTCCCGTCCACGTTCACAAACTCTATACCTACCATGAGACCGAGCCCTCTCACATCTCCTATGCAAGGAAATTTTGCCCGCATGGTCCTGAGCCTCTCCAGGGTATAACTCCCCACTCTCGCGGCATTCTCCAGAAGCCCTTCCTCTTCGATGACATT
>DMNE01000505.1:2785-13252 GCA_003453735.1 Nitrospiraceae bacterium
ACCTCATCAAGGATGAGCAGGATGCCCCACGTATCGCAGACAGCCCTCAGTTTAGCGAGGAATTCTGCAGGCGGGACCACATATCCGCCCTCACCAAGAACAGGCTCCATGATAATGCAGGCGATCTCGTCAGGGTGGATAAGGTGTTTAAACAGCCTTTCGAGGTACTCAAAGCAGTCCATGCTGCAGGTATCAGGCTTCCGGTCAAAGAAGCAGCGATAGCAGTATGGATACGGAGAATGGTAGATAGAAGGGACAAAGGGCTGATAGTTCCTTCTGTAGCGTATGCTCGATGTGGTGAGGCTCATGGCCCCAAAGGTTCTTCCATGGAAGCAGCCGGTGAATGCGACAATGCCCTGTTTCCCTGAATAAAACCTTGCAAGCTTGAGAGCGCCTTCCACTGCCTCAGCACCTGAGTTGCTGAAAAAGAACATATCAATGCCTGGGGGTGTCACCTTCTTGAGCATCTCAGGAAGTATGGTCAGTGGCTCGTAGTAGAACATGCAGCCCGAGTGGACAAGGGATTCAGCCTGGGTCTTGATGGCGTCAATCATCTGGGGATGGTTGTGGCCTATGTTGGTGGTAGCGAGCCCTGAGGTAAAATCCATGTACTGCCTACCGCCTCTGTCCTCTACGTAAATTCCCAGGGCCTTTCTCACCACAATATCTGTATGGATCCTGAGGGCAGGGGTGAGAACAGCCCGAGCTCGTTCTATAAGTTCCTCAGCCATGCATATCCTCAGTCGATCTGTGCCTTTTGGAGCTTTCCGCTGTAATCGCGGTAAATGACCTTCCATTTAGTGAACATGTCCAAGGCGCCTCCTTTCCCCCCGGCCTCCCTATGGCCGATACCGCTCTTCTTTGTCCCGCCAAAGGGAAGTTGGATCTCGGCACCGATGGTCGATGCATTTATGTATACAATGCCTGTATCGAGTTCCCTCTCCGCAATGGCTGACTTGTTCACATCCCTGGTGTAGATGGAAGAGACGAGCCCATACTTCGTGTCGTTTACAATAGCTATGGCGTCTTCAAGATCATTCGCCTTCAGGACAGAGACCACGGGCCCGAAGATCTCTTCCCGGGCTATCCTCATCTCCGCCGCCACATCTGAAAATACAGTCGGTTCTATGAAGTAGCCCCTTGCGCATGCACCTTCCCGGCAGGCCTTACCCCCGGTGAGGAGCTTCGCGCCCTCTTTAGTGCCGATTTCTATGTAGCTGAGGACCTTCTCCATCTGAACCCTGTTGATCACAGGGCCTACATCAGTCCTTTCATCGAGGCCGTTACCGAGCTTCAGTTTCCTTGCAGCCTTTGTGAAAAGGTCAAGGAAGCTGTCGTACACATCCCTGTGCACAACCACACGACTTGCAGCAGTACACCGCTGTCCAGTGGTACCGAAGCCCCCCCATACGGCACCTTCAACCGCCAGATCAAGATTTGCATCATCCATCACAATAATGGCGTTCTTGCCTCCCATTTCACACGACACCTTCTTCCCAAGTTCGACACACCTGGCTGCGAGCTTTTCACCCACAGCAGTGGAGCCGGTAAAAGAAACCGCATCTGTCCCTGGATGGGTGGCAAGATATTCGCCTATCTCCTCTCCCCGTGCATGGACCAGATTCAGTACACCTTGGGGCAGGCCTGCCTCCTCAAGGATCTCCACGAGCTTTGATGCTGCGATGGAAGTGTAGCTGCTTGGTTTGAAGACCAGGGTATTTCCTGACACAAGGGCAGGCATGATCTTCCATGCCGGGATTGCTATCGGAAAATTCCAAGGAGTGATGAGGCTGCAGACGCCGAGGGGGACGCGCATGGATTTGCAGTCCTTGTCCATCAGTTCTGAAGGAATGGTCTCACCTGAAAGTCTCCTCCCCTCTCCCGCCATGTAGTATGCCATGTCAATGGCCTCCCGGACGTCACCAAGGGTTTCAGGAAACACCTTTCCCATTTCGCGTGTCTCCAGTTCTCCCAGTGCCTGTTTTTCTTGCAGTAGCAACTCCCCTGCCCTGAAGAGTATTTCCCCCCTCTTTGGGGCGGGAAACAACCTCCATGACTTGTATGCCGCCCGTGCTGCTTGCACTGCCCTGTCCACATCGGCTTTCCCGGATTTGACGACGACCCCGACCAATTCATCGGTATCAGCAGGGTTTCTGATTTCAAAGGTCTCGCCCGTAGAAACATCGACCCACTTTCCGTCAATATAGTTTTTTGTCACGCCTGACATACCTACTAACCCTCTTATAACAGCTCACCTGTATTCATAGAAACCCTCTTTGCTTTTTCTCCCCAGTTTTCCTGCTGCCACCATCTTTCTGAGCAATGGACATGGTCTGTATTTCTCTCCTAGCCCAGCCTGAAGAATCTCAAGAATTTCGAGGCATATATCGAGACCCATAAGATCTGCCAGTTCTAGGGGCCCCATGGGATGGTTTGCACCGAATTTCATTATGGTATCGATGCCCTCTTTGGAAGCGACCCCTTCCTCCAGGCAGTAAATTGCATCATTTATCATCGTGGCAATCACACGGCTGATGACAAAGCCGGGGGAATCATTCACCACAACAGACACTTTCCCCATCTTCCCGGCAACTGCCCTGATTATGTCTATTGTTTCTTCGGACGTAAGGAGACCCCTGATTATCTCTATGAGTTTCATGCTGTATGCTGGGTTCATAAAATGCATGCCCACGAACCGACTTGGTCTTCCGGTGGCTTGGGCAAGCCTTGTGATGGAGAGGGAAGAAGTATTCGTTGCAAAGATCGTCTCTTCAGGACAGAGGGTATCCAGTTCTCTATAGATATCTCTCTTGATTTCCTCTTTTTCCACCGCTGCCTCGATTATCAGATCCGCACTAGTACAATCTTCAAGCCTTGTGGCGACTTTTATATTGGACAGAATTCTCTCTTTCTCTCCGACTTCGAGTTTCTCTTCGCTCACCCTCTTTTCAAGCCTTTCCTTTATCTTGGTGAAGCCGGTTGTTACATAGCTGTCTTTCACATCTTCCATAATCACTTCATACCCGCATTGACCCGCCATCTGGGCTATGCCACCCCCCATGGTTCCAGCTCCTATTACCGCGATTTTTCTTATCTCCATGATCTCCTTATTACTTCGTTCACGCCAGATGGACTGCTCAGAATGACCCCTTCCTCAGACATGCCGTATCACCTTTCTAATTCTGCTTCGTTCTGACTTTTTTTGTGGTATAGTGTTAATAAAATTATATCTCAATTTTCGGTTATGTAAAGGTTTTACTATGGACTTTTCTTTTACTGAAGAAGAGCAGCTTTTCAGAAAAACCGTGAGGGACTTCTGCGAGAAGAGGATTGAACCCTCGGCAAATGAGATTGACGAGAAAGGGGAGATCCCCCGAGAAATCCTGAACGACATGGGAGGCATGGGCCTCTTCGGGATAACCATTTCGAAGGAACATGGAGGCTCAGGTCAGGGGTTCGTCAAAGCAGCAATGGCCGCTGAAGAGATAGCCAGAGCAGATGTAAGCATGGCTGCCGCAGTATATTATCTGGTGGAAGCTGGCTGGGGTTTCCTCCTGGAGCGGTACGGGAGCAGGCAAGCAAAGGAAGCTATCCTGCCTGATGTGGTTAGGGGTAAGACCTTTCTCGGCATAGCCTCTACAGAGGCCACCGGAGGCTCTGATATATCCTCCTTCTCCACAAGAATGGAAGAGAAGGAGGATGCCCTGGTAGTGAACGGCGCAAAGGCATACATAAGCGGGGTGAGAGAAGCTGCCATGTACGGAGGGGGGTACGTAACCATAGTGAAGACAGACCCCGAACTCGGGCACAAGGGTTTGTCCCTCTGTTATCTTCCGGTAAAAGACAAGGAAGGCATAACCATGAGCACCAGCAGACAGATGGGGAGGGAAGGAATATCCAATGGCTTTATCAGGATAGAGAACGTCAAGATACCCTGGCACTATCTCATTGGAGAGTGGAACAAGGGTTTTTATTACGCCATGGAGGGATTTAATTGCGCAAGGACTCTCGTATCCGCGGCATGCATCGGTGCTGCCGACAAGGCGCTAGGTTCCGGCATAGAGTACATAAGAAGAAGAAAAGTTTTCAGTTCTCCCCTGGCAAAGTTCGAGGGGATACAGTTCCAACTGGCGGAGGATTACACAAGACTTGAATCAGCAAGGCTTCTTGTGTACAAGGCCGCATGGATGCTCGACCGGATGTATTCCGAACAGAGGTTCAGCCATCAAGAGATAAATAAGGCTGTTGCGGCCGCGAAGCTCACTGCCCCCACTGTTGCGTTTGACATTATCAAGAATATGATGATGTGGCACGGGGCGTATGGGTATACCAGAGAGGCGGGACTGGAAAGGGGGCTAAGGGGTGTGGCCTCGTATATCGTGGGCGCCGAAGGCGCCCAGAACATCATGAGACTAATAATCAGCAGGGAGATTTTAGGAAAGGAGTTTACGGCCTGATGAAACAGATAGCAGCGCATTCCGCCAATAGACCCCAGCCACTCGGACAGGGGGCATCTATGACAATGGGATTAGGCATGATATCATATAGTGAAATCCATTCAAGGAGATGTCGTCATGAAGGTAAAAAGAGGAGATGTATTGGTGTGTAGCTGTAAAGATTGCAATGTGGAGCTCACCGTGACAAATACGTGTGATGCAGAAAAGTGTGGGCTTGAGTGCGATATCAAAGCAACATGCTGCGATAAGCCTATGGTGTTGAAAAAGTAGTAACTATTTGATGGGAAATAGTAGGTCCTTCAAAGCCTCTATCGGGTGAATCTCAAGGATCTTCACAACTGAGATCGGTGAGAAACTCATCCTCCAGGGCGGCGAGTCTTATAGAAGAAGGCTGAGCATGGGACATGTTATACGCCCAAGCGCACTACCGCGTTGTGCAGCCTATTTTGTGTTATAGGGGTTATTGTTATGGCAAACGCAGTACTACCTGCGGTGGAGGCTAGTTTCCAAAAGATTAAGCACGTAGTGGTCCTGATGCTTGAAAACCGCTCCTTCGACCATCTCGTAGGTTTTATGCGGGCGAACAATCCGAACATCGCTGGGCTCACGGGAGACGAATTCAATTACTGGGACCCGAATAATTCACTATCGCCTCAGACGGTCGGGAAGGCAAACTCTTTCACGATGCCTTTTGATCCGGGCCATGAGTGTATGGATGTGCAACTTCAACTTTATGGCCCTAAGAGCCTGCCGTCTTCTAATTTGCCATCACTCCCGAATTCTCCGACCGACCCGGCGCCAATGGACGGCTTTCTTTGTAGCGCCATCTATCAGACACAACAACAAAAAGTCGACGAAAAAGGCGCATTGCGAATAATGGAATGCTTCCAGCCAGGGCAAGTGACGGTCCTTTCCGCGCTCATCCAGGAATTCGCCCTGTTTAATTTCTGGCATTCTTCTCTGCCGGGGCCGACTTGGCCCAATCGCTTTTTCGTGCACGCTGCCACCTCCGGCGGTCTCACCGATAGTCCTGATGATGAAAGGATTATCCAAGGATTTTCATTCACGGATGGTACGATCTACGATAGGCTGACCACTGCGAAGAAAGAATGGTGCATCTATCATGGCGACCTGCCGCAGACTGCCGGCATCACCAGCCTCCGAGTGGAATTTTTAAATCCCCTTACAAAGAATTTTCGTAAGATAGATGACTTCACAGCAGACATAAACTTAGGAGACCTTCCGGAATACACGTTCATCGAGCCAAAGTACAACACTGGTAACAATTACGTGAACGGCAATTCCATGCACCCTCTGAACGACATCAGGAAGGGAGAACTTCTTATTAAACAGGTATATGAAACCCTTCGGAATTCGGCATTGTGGGATAAGGTCATGCTCGTCGTCACCTTTGACGAACATGGCGGCTTCTATGATCACGTCTCGCCGCCTGTCGCGGTGCCAACCGGCGATGATACTCGCTACGCCGATCCGAAACACCCCTTCGATTTTGATCGCCTCGGGGTGCGTGTACCGTCGGTCGTGGTTTCGGCTTACACCCAAAAGGGGGCAGTGATCGGTACAGATGCAAATAACGCCGCCACTCGTTTTGACCACACTTCCATCTTGGCCACATTAAGTAAGCTTTTCGGCCTACGATCGCTGACCAAACGAGACGAGAATGCCAATACTCTTGATATAGCTCTGAATTTGGATGAGCCCCGCTTAACATCCTCCGAAGCGCTTACGACCTTGCCTGACCCAGCGCCTGATTCTATGATGGAAGGGCCCGTAACAGCGCCGGTTGAACTTCCCCTTTCCGGGTTCCAAAAAAACCAGTTAGCATTGGCCCATGCCTGCAACATGCAGATTTCTCCCCCCGCGCAGCACCAGGCACTTAAAGCCAGGTTTGAAAACATTACTCGGCAGAAAGATGCCGCTGATTACATTCAGGAAGTGGAAGACAAGGTTCATTTAAGACGGGTTCAGAAAAAATAATGATGTCATTGAATGGTAGACGGATTCCCATATCTTCATTGCGAGTAACGATGACAACCAGAACAAGGCAAGATAAATTGATGATTTTTTTGACGATGGTTTGCGAAAAGACAGTGCCATCAAAATACTGGAGGCGTTTATTTGCAAAAAAAATGAAAGTAGTAGTAACGACAAACAAACACCAATGTTCTTTGCGAATTTGAGAAAAATTGCAGTAGGTTATCGAGGAAAACTGGGCAGGGCGGTCACTATGACAATAAACAGCGAACCGATGATCGATTCAAGAAGAAATCAAAAAGAAGATCAGTATCACCCCTCTCGAAGAAAGGCCTCGATGCATTGTGGTGTCGATGCAGCTTTTTTTGCGAAAAAGTCCTAGCAGTGGCTAGTCTAGGATGGGGTTAGAAGTCAGATCAAGATATTAGAAAAAAATCCAACGAAAAGGAGGCAAGACGTGACCGAACCAACTATGTATGCAGCCGGCGATGTTATGTTCGAGTATGAGAAGGGAGCTATAATCTCCGAGATCATCGATGATATTCAGCGTGTGGGTGAATTGAATTTTAAGCGAAGATGGATACCGTCACACACATGGCTCGTGACCGATGAGACGACGGGCGTTGAGGCTAGCACCGAAGGAGTAGCGCGTTTTAGTCTATCCAAATATTTGGACGATCCGAAATGTCAGGTCATGGCATGCAGACCTCAGGATATCACGCAGATAACGATATCTCAGATGCTTGTCGTAGCCGATCTGCTTGCATCTCAGGGCTTGCATTATGACTATTCTGGGTTGGTCGGTGACGCCCTGGAGGCGTGTACCTTCCTTGACGATATCATCCCTTCGCTTCGGGAAGTGGCGGATCCTCTGCATGAGAATCATTCGTACTTTTGCTCGGCTTTAGTGGCAACCGTTCTCAATTCCACGGCTCAGTATCACAACGTGCCGCCGATGGACAAAAACACAGTTAGCAAAATAGGACCGGATATGCTCATGGAGCAATTCCCGTTCGAAAGCAGAATCTTTTTAAAGTAGGCGTGAATTGAACTGGCTTATAGTAGCGACCGCCATATCTCTTCTAATCTGTGGGCGCCGCGACGGATTGGACGCCGGAGGATATTAATGGATCCACGATAGTATAAACACGATAGATGGCAGCCGAGTAGAGCCACCACCGTTAGGAACCCCATTTCGAAGAGTTATCCGCAGATTTACGAACAAGGCCTCCACGAAAATCTTCCAGCCTTAGCGGTTTCAAGCGACGCAACAAAGAATGAAAAGTGGCTGCACCGTTGCAACTCATTGATTTAATTGGCGTCCCTTCATTGATGATTTTCGAACCTGGCTGATACAAAAAGCTGCTTAATACGGATTCATTATTCAGAATATGCCTTTAAATTCAAAAAGTTAGTCATCATTAAACGGTCTGCAAGGAAATTACAATTTCCTTGCAAAGTAAAAAATTGTTTCGAATATTTTACGCTTAATCAAGGATAAGCATCCTCGATTCGATCTGCTATTCTCTCTTCCCCAGTTCGGAGCGCTCGAATTATCGTGTTGATGAGTTCAGTCTTTCAAGTCCTTGTCAGTTGTATGGCGTGAATTGACGAGGAATGGAAAAGCAGGTCGATCGGCCTTTGACATCACCTTAGCGACATTGATAAAATAATCTTACAACTATCTTACTTTCAGGAGACATTATGTCCACAACACGACTTTCCAGCAAAGGGCAGGTTATCATCCCTAAGGTCCTTCGGACCCGGCATCATTGGGAACCAGGGCAGGTGTAGGCGATACCGAAAATCGCCCCAAGAGCGATATTTGGGACAGTGCTGATCTCAGGCAAAAGACACACCACAGCGTTGTCTTCCCGACATAAGGACGACGGAAAGAATCAGTCACGAAACCTATCCTGGAATTGAGACTACCTTAACTTGTGCTTTTTGAGTAACCGATAGGACCTCCCTTCGAAGGTGATGAACCTTCCATTGAAACTGAGACGATCGAGGATCGCAGATGCAGCGGTTGCGCTGAAGATCGAGCCCCACTCTTTGGGCGCAAGGTTCGAACTGACTATCGTTGGNNCTGACCTTTGCATAATAATCAATCCTGGAAGGTGGAGTGAAAGCCTTATGAACCTTTGAGACGAGATCGAAGGCAGTAATAAAAGCCGTAGAGTGACCCTTGAGGATCGCCTCATAACAGATGGCTTCAGCGATATGGGATTTGCCGAGCCCGGTATCTCCGATGAGGACGAGATTGAAGGCATTTTCTATCCACGGAGAGTTGACGAATGTCATGATATCTTCCTTACTGATTTTCGGGTTGAAATGCCAGTCAAACTGATCCAGCGTTTTAACGTGTTTGATGCCTGATAGCCTCAGGAGTCTTTTGATCTTATGCTGTCTTCGGTATTCGATTTCCATTTTGAGAAAACCGGCGACCGTTTCACGCTGATCAGTTGCGATCTCCTCAGCGGGTGTCCTGCAGTCCAATTTTTGAAGCAAGGTTTCAAGATTATTCATCGTACTCCTCCAAGCCTCTGGGTTGATAAGAGATATTCAAAAGCGCTCCGTTCTGAGGCTGAACTGGTTCGGCTTCCACCGGTTCCATTCGCAGATAAGACAGAAACGTCCTCAGCCGGGGTGACTTCTTTGTGAGGCACTCTGAAGCGATACTGATAAGCATCCCCCTGCTATGGGTTTTCATAAGTCTGAAGATCTCATACGCCGTCTTCCGAGGATCTTCACCGCAGCTCTGGTTCTTCACCAAGAAGTCCGCTATCGCCGGATGCAGGTCTTTGATAACCGCATGGATACGCTGCAGCTTTGCCTTTACGGAGAGCTTGCAGTAACTCCGGTGAAGGGGGTTTATGATCTGCGCGCGCCTCTGAAAGGACCTCGGATGAGAGGCCACCTGTTTACCACCGTCATAGATCTTCACCGTATCAACGGTCGAATGGATGGACAGTGATTTCCTGACGAGGTAATCCGGCACGGAATAGGAATTCGTATCAAAGATCATCATAGCGGTCTTCGTTGTCTTCACCGGCGGATGGATAGAAACATTGTTCCACGGCTTCTCGGGCAAAGGCCTGAGGTTCTCCTCTTGCAGGAGATCCACAGGTCTTTTCTCGGTAGTTCTGTGGACCGTGTGGTTTTTATTGGCCACCCATTCATGAAGACCTTGATTGAGGGCCTTGAGCGAGGAGTATTTCTCCATGGTATTGAAGAAGGTTTCCCTCATGCTTCTTATGGCGCGCTCCGCGCGACCTTTTTCGTTCCCCGCCCCAGGGTTGCACAGGCGTATCTCTATGCCGTAATACCGACAGAACTCCAAAAATCTCGGATTATACTGGATCTCCGGTCGGCGCTTTACTACCACCGAGGCCAGATTATCGTATCTCATGCTGTGGGACATACCCCCCGCATCGGAGAAGGCCATCAAATGCCCCTCGATGAAAAACTCAAACGAGCTGCGGGCAAACACATGGGCAAACAGATAGCGCGAGTAACTCAGGAGAAAGACAAAACAGCAGAGTTTCCCTAACCGGGGATGATTGATAAAGCACCAATCGACTTGGGATTCCTCCCCGGGCAGGAACGTCATCTGATGATACACCCTGGGCACGTCTGTGCGAAAGACCCTCGTATATTTCACCACGGTGGTGTAACCCACTTGTACCCCCCTTGCTGTTAACCATTCATGGACTTGCTGTGCCTTTAACGACGGATATTCTTTAAACCACCCCGCGATGATATGCCGGCATTCGTCAAGGATGAAGACCCTCCTTTTCCTATCTTCCTGAGAGGATCCTTGATATATGCGCGAGGCTCGCTTTCGCGAGATCCCTGTCCGATCCTGGATCTGATAAAAGCTCAGTTTCAGGACGTCCCGAAGATACAGTATGCTTTGCCGTATCGTCTCTTCCATTGTTCCTCCTTTGCAGCAGGTTCCTTACCTGCCAGTACGGTTTCCGATACTCTATGAGGCCTTCGGAGGTCAGTTCCT
>DMNE01000023.1:0-1234 GCA_003453735.1 Nitrospiraceae bacterium
CATCACTGGACTGATCAATAGTCAGGTAGTCAGGAACGCCGAAATAGCGGACATAAAGGATCAAAAAAAATAATTGCTAGATTCACTGAAAGTGGCCGTGGAAGGAGATAACGACATGGAACCCATCTCAAACACCGCCTTTTATTGTTGCGGTGTTCGCATGCAAGACGCCGAGGCCAGTAAATCCATCTGTGGAGATGTGTATGCGAAGTTGTTCATGAACGTAGAGATGCTGCGAATTCATGCAACTTTTAAAGACGAAGTCAAAGCTAACGCCAGCAATGTTGCCCGACACAGGATCATTGACGACCTCCTTCGAGAGGAGTTGCACGCCACCCCGAATATACGTGTCGTCCTGATCGGTGCGGGTTTCGATACCCGCGCCTACCGCCTCAGCGGTGGTATGTGGGTGGAACTAGATGAACCACAAATCATAGCATACAAGAATGAGCGACTTCCCGTCGTAGATTGCAAGAATGAGCTGCAACGTATTCCTATTGACTTCTCGACTGACTCGCTTGAGGAGAAACTTTCACTCTTTTCGAACGAAACTCCCGTAGTCGTCGTTATAGAAGGCGTCTTCATATATCTGGAAGCGGAAGCTATCGGACATCTACTGCAAACCTTACGCCGTATCTTTTCCAGACATAAGTTGATTTGCGACCTCATGAGCCGTAAGTTCTTTGAGAAATATAGCTGCACTCTCCACGAAAAAATTCAGGGAATGGGGGCGTCTTTCAAGTTTACCGTGGAAAATCCCGACGAGATCTTCAGCAACAACGACTATCGATGCATAGAACGTGTATCAATAGTGAGTCGAGCTGTTGACTTTGGGTCGATAAAATTACCGAGGATCTTACATACTCTTTCTAATGGCTACTCAATCTATGTATTTGAACCTCTTCAGTGATTTACAAGTGAACTTCTTGCCGAAATGGAGAGCAGGAAAAAGTGAGGGCAATATCAGCTACTTCAGACCTACACCAAGGTAACGCACACAAATACGGGGGTGTCTCGCGAGACCGCGAGGAACGCCGTTTGCTTTAGTTAGTTACCTCAGCCGCATCAAGTGTTTCATCGATAAGGTATTCACAATGGACCTGATTTATTACCTTGCCAAGCATGTCCGCCAGGGTCTTCACCTTGAGAAAGGGCAAGGACTGGAAAGAGCCCGATTGCGCAATGCTGTCCGCGACAGCCACCTTTTTTAGATTTCATTCATAAGATACCCCGC
>DMNE01000023.1:1262-2056 GCA_003453735.1 Nitrospiraceae bacterium
GGAGCGCAACGTGCGACCGGGCCTTTACTTTGAATGCAAATCCATCAGACGGCCAAGAGCGCTCTCCATGCACAGGTTGTGGCTATCTCATGAAGATGAATCCAGAGGAGACGAAATAAGATGAGGTGGAATGAAATGCTCAGGTGGGCAAAAGGTAGCTAATAGTACAAGATTCTATCGGACCTCTCTTATATGGCTTGCACATTTCGCTTCATTCGGATGGAGAAGAGCCGCACCGACACCTATGTGTATGTAATCTTGATCAAATCTATCGTGCTCGGTTCTATCGTATAGCGCTCTTTGAATCCCTCCAGCGTCTCCACTATCACCTGCTGAACTTTCTCCTCTAAAAGCGCCTTCCGATACTTTACCGTCAACTGAATGTGATAGTAGCACTCAGAAACATTGTGATACCAGTACCAAAGATCTCTCTCCAGTTCAACCACATCACTATTATAACGCTTCCAAAAAACTCTAAGGTATGCCAGCCAAGATCTCCTGTGTCAAAAGTACGGGGGATCTTGCTTGTTCATTAGAAGTCTTCTGAATTGTTCTGAGTGGCTGAACTCTTATTTGCGAGGGAAATTTTGCTTTGCCAAGCTTCGGCTCGATATTGTGTTGGGTCTGAGCGCGTACTTCAAGTATACCGATGAGTTCATTCCCGTATCATCATAAGGGCTCGCTTGAGGGTCTTTATACTACTTGCTAACGCCAACGCAAATTTTCGGGGCTGTAACTTTCGGACATACAAGAGCTTGGAGCGGCACTGTGCCTTCACCATAGCCAGCGAAAGA
>DMNE01000023.1:2101-7710 GCA_003453735.1 Nitrospiraceae bacterium
TTGATCCATTATATTTACATAGGTGTTCGGTGAGATCTCTTTGGCTAAAAGCCGCATGATGTCTCTTGTCCCTGGCCTCGTATAGTCCAGGCAAACCATGCAGGTCAAAATCTCTATTTCTTCAGCGCCTTTCCGATACGTTTTTCAACGGACTTCACCTTTTCGTCAATCCTGTTCGGCTTGCCCTTTCGGTCGTCGATTGCTATTGTCGTTATAGCACGCTCACCAGTCTGCATGACCGCGACATGGCATTTCTTGACGAGCCCCATCACATCATTCCACTGTCCTTCGACAACAGTACCCATAGGATTAACCTTGTATGGTAGTCCGCTTGCGTCGACGATCTTGAGCACTTCGGCAAGCCGGTCGCCAATACTGCTGCCTGCTCCGATAGGCACGATGCTGAATTCTACCAACATAACGCGTCCTCCTTCCGCCTGTAGAGGCAATGCACAAACTGTAGGTTTTTTAGAGTTTCAATGTAAGCATACCAAAAAAAGGGGTATTTGCAAGGCCCGAAACCTTGCCCGGCCGGGTGAGGGCTCAAAAAATATGTTCACCTCCTTGTCGCCTATAGATTAATTAAGATTATGGAATCGCCTTAAGCCGTTGCTCACTATCTGACGGAAACACTCCTTCAAAGGAGGTTACAACAAAAAAACCAAAGCTGACCCCGACAAAGACTCCTCTTTTTTTATTCCGTCGCCCGCATAGCAAGTCACCGTATGATGCATACCTTCATTCCATGACCGACAGCCCTTAAGGCCCTTTATTACGTCGAGGGCCTTCTTGTTAAGAGATATCACAACATCATCTCTTCCCCTGACAATAAGAAGCGTCGGCGCGACGACTTTTCCAAGGGCGTCTTCAGTTAGGTCAGGCCGTCCTCCCCTTGAAACAATGGCCTTGATCTCGTTGCCGAATTCGGCTGCCGATTCCGGCGCAATCGCAGCTCCCGTGCTCGCCCCGAAATAGCCCAGCTTTAGCCCTGTTGTCTCGCGGTGTGCCTTGACCCACAGTATCGCTGCCTTTAGACGAGCTCCTAACTAATTGTCAGAACGCTTAAGGAGTAGCGGATATAATATAGACATCTCGTGGTTCCGGTGCCCTGCAGGTGTTGCCAATGAGAACCGAGCAATGGGCATTACTCACTATCTGCCGCGAGACGCTACCCATCATTCCTTTGAAGCCCCGCAGTCCTCTGCAGCCCACGACAACTAAATCCGCCCCCAGCGATTTCGCCTCATTGAGAAGTTCTTCCGCCGGATTGCCCATCTTGATGACGTCTTTCACTACCTGAAATCGTGAGTTCAGAATATAGTGCGACTGAACCACGATGTTCTCCGCCTCTGCAACCTCGTTCTTTCGTATCCTGGCCAATTCCTTTTTCATGCGGTCATCTATTTCAAGAGCAAGGCGGTCGGGAATATCGGCAGTTGCCGACCACACTATATGGACAAGGGCAAGCTCAACGTGCCCAGGCAATGGCAAAGAATTCAGAAATTGTGCTGCTGCAAGACACGAGTCCGAGCCATCGGTTGCAAAGATGATCCGAAAAATGTCTGGATCTTTCCGCCCATGGTGCTTGACGACGAGAAGGGGCTTTGTGGCATTGATCGCCACCGCCCTAGTGACGCTTCCTATGAGAAGTCGTCTAAATCTCCCGATGCCACGTGATCCCATCACGATCAAGTTTGCCTCAGTCTTAGCGGCGGTAGCGACAATTGCCTCAGCAGGGTATCTCTCATCCATTATTGTGCTGATCTTAGCCCTCGCTGCTTTGAGAATAGTCACAGTTTCATCAAGAATTCGGGTCGCTATATTCTGCTTCAGCTCTTTGAAGTTTACGAACATAGTTTCCTTCTCGTCATGGACAGGGAAAGGCCTTATACTGTGGAGAACAAGAATCTCGTCATCTTGGGTCAGTGGGAGAGATGCCAGGAATGCTGCTGCTCTGTCTGCGTTCTCTGATCCGTCAGTCGCAAGGAGCACTTTCATGGAGACCTCCGGGAGAGTCTATAATCAGTACCGATTTTTCACAAAGTAATGCTTCTCTCAGGGTTTTGCGACCTGTCGTCGCTATTAACTATGCTTCGGCTTTTACAGCCTCGGCAACTCGATAATACGGGCACTTCTCCGGATTTTTACTGAAGCAATAGTGTTCTCTTTCAGATATGCTGGGTGTGTAGGGATGTCCGCAACAAAGGCAGCATCCACCATACTCATCCAGAAAAAAAGGACACTTTTCAGGCACTGTCGCGACTTCTTTTTGCTGCGTCGTCTTTTCTTTCATAAACGATCACTTAACCTCATTCAATCAAGACCTTTTTTTCCTTCTGCTTCGCTTCCTCTGTCTTGGGCACTCTTATCTCGAGGATTCCCTCCTTGAACTGCGCTTTTACTTTGTCCGTCTGCACTTCCGAAGGCAGACTAAAAGCACGGGTAAAGGAACCGTAGGAACGCTCCATCCTGTAAAAGTCCTTTTTCTCAACCTTCTCTTCCTTCTTCTTTTCTCCGGAAATCGTTATTGTGTTATCTGTGAGCTTCACGTCGAGATCCTCTTTCTTCATCCCCGGCAGTTCTGCTTTCACCACTACGTCACTTCCTTCTTCAAAAATGTCTATTGTCGGAGTGAATTCCTCCATCTCTGGAATTCTCAGCCTCGGAAACCATGATGGACCGAGTAAAGAAAGGGGTCTCCTGAAAAATTCTTCAAACCGTCTCTCCATCTCTTCAAAGGGAGAGACCGGCTTAGCCGGTTCAACCTTTACTAGTTCCTTTGATTTTTCCTTTGCCATGACACACCTCCAACCTTGAAGCGATAGTTATTAGTCCTTCTAATTTTCATCTTACTCTGAATTTACAAGAAGTCAACGGCCGCAGCTTGGAAGCGAGATATTCATTTTTGGCCAGTTATTGGTCGCTTTCATATGAACGACTTCGAGGTCTACGGCCACAAGAAATGAAAACCAAAGTATGGACGGTGTCGACATCCTGTTTGACTTATAGTAACCTTGAATAAGGAATAAGGAGGTCAAAGACATAGAACATAGACATAAACACAAACACGAAATTCTTAGTTCTGACGCCGTTGGCAACTGGATGCGCCGCCAAGGCACGGGTAATGGGCTGTTGGGATTGGGCGTAATCATGCAGTTTTATACACAGTGACTTAAATAATGGCGCACAATGGTTTTCCGAAACTATCTATCGGGTAAAGGCGAGTCTATTCATGCCACTTCACTAGAATGGGATATTTGATATCATTTAAGTAAAGAAAGGGCAATAATGAAACAGTGTGGGTTAAGACACCCAGTTGTTTTTTTGGCTTTCATGATGCTGGCATGGCAGGAGCCGATTTCGCCAGACAATGAAGGGATCGAGATAGAAGGGCCTGGAAGGGAAATATGTATAACCTGTCCAGGCGGCTCAACGCATAAAGAAATTCCGCGCATTACCATAGAAGAGCTAAAGCAGAAGATGGATAGCGGGGCTGATATTGTGATCGTGGACGCTCAGCCTAAGGCTACCTATGACAAAGGGCACATTAAGGGAGCCCTCTCCTTCCCGTGGGCTGCGAAAATAACCCAATGGGATGTCAGACAGCTCCCTCGAGACAAGATGATAATCACTTATTGCGATTGCGGCCCTGGTGAGGCTGACAGTTCCGACTTGGCAGCGCAGTTAAAAGAGATGGGATTCAGCAACGTGAAGGTTTTGGCTGANNCTTAACCGCAAAGGAGGGATGCCGCCATGAAAAGAAGGGATTGCATAGGCTTTGGGATATTCTTTTTTTTGGTTGCCCTGCTAGTTTTGAGAGCTGATGCATTGTCTCAGGAGGCAGGCAAAGAATTGAAGATAGTTAACCCTGAGGGTGTCGTCAACATCGAACCGATGAAGGTCAATCCTCATCCGGCCAGCCTTGAAGGAAAGACCGTGGTGCTTCAATGGAATGGAAAACAGAACGGGGACAATTTCATGAACCAGATCGCAGCTCTCCTTAGCGAAAATGTGAAGGATATCAAGATCATCAAGGCTTGGCAAGATGCTCCGGATGTGAAGATCATCAGCCAGAATCCGGAAAAGAGCANNACCTCGTGGCTGGTAGTTGACCAGCTGAATCTGGAAAAAATGGGTATTCCCACTGTTTCTATTGCTACATCTGAATTTATCGGGCTGTCCAAGGATACCGCAATGAGTCAGGGAGTGGCTGATATGAGTTTCGTCGTTGTGCCCCATCCCATGGGGGGAATTCCGATCGAAGAGATAACGCAAAAAGCAAAGGATGCCTTTCCCGCTATCCTAGATGCTGCAATAAGATGGAAACCTGTGGCCGAAATGCCACCCCAAAAGCCCACCTATCCGGCTGAGACATTTACGTTTGAGGTTACGGGTGAGGACATGAACACTCTGTTTTTTGAAAAAGGGTGGTCTCTTGGTCTGCCCATTGTAGCCCCTACCCCCGAGAAAGTAGCAGAGATGCTTAGGGGAACCAGCCGTAAACCTGATGAGGTTCTGGGTCAGGTTCCCCCGAGGATGGGCTCTCTTACCGTTGAGTTGGTGGCGACCCATGCGGTAATGGCCGGTTGCAAGCCTGAATATATGCCTGTGCTCATTGCGGCCATGGAGGCCCTTCTCTCACCTGAAGCAAACTGGCGCGGCTCGGCAACCTCCACAGGTTCCATCGGGGCGCTCGTCATAGTGAACGGACCGATTGTCAAAGAGATTAACCTTGCTTACGGCCAGGGAGCCGCCAGCAGAATGCACCATGCCAATGCTTCCATTGGTTATGCCATTGACTTGATTACCGCCATTGTGGGGGGCTCAAGACCTCCGTCGCCGAAAAAGACCACTCTTGGCTCACCCGCAGATTTTGTTGCCTGGGTATTTGGGGAGAATGAGGATGCCCTTCCCAAAGGTTGGCAGCCATACCACGTTGACAAGGGGTTCAAAAAGAACGAGAGTGTAGTAACCGTCATGGGCATTTGGCCTCCTGTAAATGTGGTGGATTTGTGGAGTTCTACCCCTGAAGAGCTGTCGAACTGGTTCAGCCATGCAGTCTCCCCATTGCTGAGTATTGGTGGCCCCTGCTGGACAAGCCAGATGGAACAGCCTCACATCATTGGGCTGGGTCCTGAGCATGCAGAGATCTATGCAAAGGCTGGCTGGACAAAAGATCAAATCAAGAAAGCCATCTGGGAAAAAGCCCGTATTCCCTTTTCTTCGTGGGCAAAGGCATGTCCTAATCAGGCAGCTTTTAAGGAAAAATTTGGAGAGGTTACTCCGGATACCCTTGTCCCGATCACCCTCAAACCCGAGTATTTGCAGATCATCATCGCAGGAGGAAAAGGGCAACATTCTCACTACTTTGCTCCATTTCCGGGGAGTACCCCGGTAAGTAAAGTTATCACAAAATAGGTAGTGAGAAACGTACAAGGCAGGGCTTTTATGAGTCCAGCCTAATTTAACTTGGCATTTCCATGAAAAGGTCTTAACTCCCTTGCTTGGAAGAGGGAATACATGGCAAGAGCTGGAACGGTTGAACTTGCGTACGAAAGGAGCTAGCTCTAAGTTGAATAAAGGTGCATTATAATATACAATTATACATA
>DMNE01000022.1 GCA_003453735.1 Nitrospiraceae bacterium
TCGAACCCGCGACCCCAACCTTGGCAAGGTTGTGCTCTACCAACTGAGCTACACCCGCAAAACTGGTCTATTTTTACTCTTGTTCTTGTCCTGTGTTATACTGAATGGATATAAAATAATAATGAACATTCACGGGTTTTGTCAATATGATTTATCCTGATTTACGCGAATTCAAGTCTCTGTTGCCAAAAGGAAATCTTATCCCTGTATCGAGGGAAATCCTGGCCGATATGGATACCCCGGTCTCCGCCTTTTTCAAACTCGGCGGAACACCATCCTTTCTTCTAGAGAGTGTGGTAGGCGGAGAGAAGTGGGCTCGGTATTCTTTCCTCGGTTCACATCCCTTAAAAATAATAAAATGCTGGGGCAACAAGGTGGTGATAAAAGAGGCCGGCAGAAGAAAACCAGTCACCTTTGAGACAGAAGACCCTGTTGCTGTTTTGGAGAAGGAGCTTTCTGTTTATACTCCTGTAGACATCCCGGGGCTTCCAAGATTTTCTGGTGGTCTCGTCGGGTACATGGGCTACGACATGGTCAGGTTTTTTGAGAGGGTGCCTGATAAGAAAAGAGCCGGCTTAGACCTGCCCGACATGTTTTTCATGCTGGTCGACACCATGCTTATTTTTGACAGCCTGAAACAAAAAATAAAAATTGTATCGAATGCCCATGTCGACGGGAGAGGTTCTGCAAAGGCTTACAAAGAGGCGGTAGAGAAAATAGACCGAGTGACGGAAAGACTGAGGATCTCAAAGAACAGCCATCATCAACCAGCATACATTAAAGCAAAAGGCCGTAAGAGAGCTTTTGTATCAAGCTTCAATACACAGGAGTCATTTCAGGACGCCGTTTCCCGGTCAAAGGAATATATTGCGGCTGGTGACATATTCCAGGTAGTGCTCTCACAACGGTTTGAGCGAAAGTCCGCTGTCGAGCCGTTTGATATATATAGGGCATTACGGGTGACTAATCCCTCACCATACATGTATTTCATCAATACAGGCGACTCACAGATTGTGGGCTCATCACCGGAGATACTGGTCCGGCTTGAGGATAAGAAAATTGTGCTCAGGCCTATCGCAGGAACAAGAAAAAGAGGCGAGACGGAGCCGGAAGATAAAATGCTTGAAGCGGAGCTGAAAAAAGACCCGAAAGAAATCGCCGAGCACATCATGCTTGTTGACCTCGGAAGGAATGACGTCGGCAGGATTGCGGAAAAAGGCTCTGTCAAGGTTACGGAACTGATGGCCGTTGAGCGATACAGCCATGTAATGCATATGGTATCGAACGTGGAGGGGAATTTAGCAGATGGGCTTAATGCGTTCGACGTGCTCCGTGCATGTTTTCCGGCGGGAACGGTAACGGGAGCTCCAAAGGTTCGGGCAATGGAGATCATAGAAGAATTTGAGCGGACAAAAAGAGGTCCTTATGCGGGTGCAGTCGGATATTTCAGCTATTCAGGCAACATGGATACCTGTATTACCATACGAACGCTTGTCGTAAAGGACGACACAGTCTATGTTCAGGCAGGAGCGGGAATTGTCGCCGATTCGATCCCTGAAGCAGAATATGCCGAAACCGTCAATAAAGCGATGGGGATGATGAAGGCTGTCGATATTGCAGAGAGGGGTCTCTCCTAATGTTGTTGGCCATTGACAATTACGATTCCTTTACATACAACCTTGTTCAGTATCTGGGGGAGCTTGGGGAGGACATCAGGGTATTCAGGAACGACAAAATCACAGTACGCGAGATAGAGATTTTGAAACCTGAAAAGATTGTTATATCGCCCGGTCCATGCACACCGAAGGAGGCGGGAATATCCATAGACGTAATAAGAGATTTTGCCAAAACAATACCGATTCTCGGTGTATGCCTCGGCCACCAGTCCATAGGCGCTGCGTTCGGAGGCGATATCATACGCGCACCAAGACCGATGCACGGCAAAGCATCCCTAATACACCATGATGGAAAAACGATATTTGAGGGGCTGCCGAGCCCTTTTGAGGCGACACGATATCATTCGCTGGTGATAAAGAAAGAGACCCTGCCTGATTGTCTCGAGATAACCGCGTGGACTGATCAGGGTGAGATCATGGGGGTCCGGCACAAGGATTTTATTGTTGAAGGCGTACAGTTTCATCCTGAATCCATACTAACAACCGTGGGGAAAGATCTGTTACGGAATTTCCTCAGGCTTGCAAAGAAGAAATGATAAAGGAGGCCATCAGTCTCCTGGTTCAGCATATGGATCTCTCCGAGGCAGAGATGGCAGCATGCGTGCGAGAGATCATGGAGGGGAAGGCGACAGACGCCCAGATAGGTTCATTTCTTGCGACCCTTCGGATGAAAGGTGAAACCGTAGACGAGATAACGGGAGCTGCCAGGATCATGAGGGAAAAGGTTGCAGCTATCACCGCGCCTGAGGGAGTTCTCGATACCTGCGGTACCGGTGGCGATATGTCCCACACCTTCAATATATCGACGGCTGCAGCCATTATTGTTGCAGGGGCGGGGATTCCCGTTGCAAAACACGGGAATCGCTCTGTATCGAGCCGGGCAGGAAGTGCCGATGTCCTGGAGGCCCTTGGCTTAAAGATCGATCTTCCTCCCGAAAAGGTTGAACGATGTCTCTTTGAGACCGGATTCGGTTTTCTCTTTGCTCCCGTCTTCCATCCGGCAATGAAATACGCGGTCAGACCCCGGAGTGAGATCGGGATTAGAACCATATTTAATATACTCGGTCCGTTGACTAATCCCGCCGGAGCAAAAAGACAAATACTGGGCGTCTTCGCGGATAAGCTCACCGACATACTGGCCATGGTTCTTGGAAATCTGGGAGCAGAAGACACCATGGTAGCGCACGGTGAGGATGGCCTTGATGAGATCACGATCTCCGACGGGACAAAGATCTCCCGATACCGGGACGGAAAGGTCGAGACTTTCTACGTCACTCCGGAAGACTTCGGTGTTCACCGAGCTGAGGTGAAAGATCTTTTGGGTGGCGATAAAGATGAAAATGCACGAATACTCCTCTCCATCTTAGCCGGAGAAAAAGGTCCAAAACGGGATGTTGTGCTTGTGAACTCAGCGGCGGCCCTTATGGTTTCCGGGAAAACAGATGCCCCCAAAGATGCGATGCTCATAGCGACCGATGTGATTGATACGGGCAAAGCGCTCAACAAACTCCACGAGATAATTAAGGTTTCAAATGCCCTCTAACAGAATAAAAAGTTTTGCCGTAGAGAACATTACACTTTTTCTCACCATCTCTTTTTCTGCGGTCAGAGTTTGGCAGCATGTTCCTAGGCAGAGTAGTTGGACATGATAAAGTCTTACAGCCGCGAACCACGTAAAGACCGCAGACAAGTGAAAGTCCGATCGCAAGGGCCTTCTCTCGGTGATTTCGAGCGGGCATACCGGATACGGGAAGTCATGGAGGCGCTCTCCGAGGCCAATAAAAAGATACCGGTCATCGTAGAGGGTAAAAAGGATTCCCTGGCCTTGAGGAACCTCGGTCTAGTGGGAGAGATACTGACCCTCCACCGGGGAAACAGCCTCTACGACTTTTCTGAAGAGGTTTCAGAGAGGTTTCATAATGTTATTCTTCTTCTCGACTGGGACGAAAAGGGTGAGGCATTGCAAAAGACACTGACTATCAATCTCAAAGGACTCTGGGAAGAGTTCTCTGGGTTTCGTGAGATCCTCAAAATCCTCTGCCAGAAGGATGTTAAGGACATAGAGGGAATACCAAAACTTCTGAAAAACCTCGAGGGGGATGAAACTTTTCGGTATTAAGGTAAGGATATCGCAGTAACGTTCCTTACGATATAAAGAACATCATCAGTGCTGTAAGGTAATTCTCTTATAGCTTCTCTTCACAGTCGTCTGATTTCCCTATGACTTTGCAGTTTCCGCCAGGAGTTTTTTAGTTCAATTTCAACTGTTGTCTTTTTTAATAGACGGGGTTCCGCTCTGACTCCGAGCCTGCCAGTAGCCTCTCGAATCTCTGCCCCCTGTCTGCATCGGTCATGAGATAACGGGGAAGCGTCATGATATTGTCGGAAATGCTTGTATGACGCCGCTCTATAGTGAATGCGGCAACATATCCCTCTTCTATTGCGTTTTGGATAAGGTCCTTATCGTAGATACCAAAGGGCCATGCCAGCATATCAACTTTGAGACCGAATTCCTTCTCTATTTTTTTCTTTGATTTTCTCAACTGCATTGTAACAAACCTTTTGTATTCGTCCGGTTTTAACCTCCTCCGTTCTATCTTGAAGTTAGGGTGCCAGTATGTGTGAGACTCAAAATCAATGAGTCCGGTTTTGTTCATCTCTCTGAGTTGCTCCCAGGTCA
Organism: Nitrospiraceae bacterium; assembly: GCA_003453735.1. Lineage (GTDB taxonomy): Bacteria > Nitrospirota > Thermodesulfovibrionia > Thermodesulfovibrionales > UBA9159 > UBA9159. The sequence continues at coordinate 4,357 of DMNE01000022.1, forward strand.
TGGCATAGGTTGCATTTGAAATGGCAGAAGGATAGAGGAAAAGGGTCACGGGTATACGGTATTCCTTTATGAGGGGAAACATATCAGTGTAAACTGATTTGTGACCGTCATCGGAGACGATCACTACTGAGCGTAAAGGAGGGGGGAATCCTTTCCCAAGATAGTAATCGACAAGTCGTCTGAGGGGGATCACGGTATAGCCATTATTTTTGAGATATTTCAGATGGGACTCGAAAACACTTGTGGTTACCGTCATACTGTCGGCCACTGCAGGCCCGAAGCGATGATAGAGTAGAATAGGTATCCGCACATCAGGGTGCTCT
>DMNE01000181.1:0-1794 GCA_003453735.1 Nitrospiraceae bacterium
GCCCTCCTTACGATTGCAGGGTATTCTCTTACAGACACGGTGGTGGTATTCGACAGGATACGTGAGAACTTCCGCTCAAATATCAAGGACACAGTGGAGGCTGTCATGAATAGGAGTATAAACGAAGTCCTTTCGAGGACGATTGTGACTTCCCTTACGGTGCTCCTTTCTTCTCTCTCGCTCTTCTTCTTTGGAGGAGAGGTGATCCATGATTTTGCCCTTGCGATGATTCTCGGTGTCATCGTGGGGACGTACTCATCCATCTTCGTCGCAAGTCCGATTGTCCTCATGTGGAGAAAGAAAAGACCGTTTGCGAGAAAATAAACGCGTAATACGCTATGCGTAATGAACCATGAACGATGAGACGAGTAAATAGGGACTCGTTCATCGGAATGGATTACCCATTACGGATTTTATGAACAGGCGCTGGCTCATAAACAGAACCAACCCTGAGTACATAACTCACCTTTCAAAGGCCACGTCGATATCCCCCGTCCTCGCACAGATTTTGATCAACAGGGGGATAAAGACCGCTAATGCTATTGATTCCTTTCTGAACCCAGCGATTACCGGCCTCTCGGACCCCTACGAACTTCTTGATATGAAGATCGCTGTGGAGAGGATAAAGAGTGCTTTATCCCGTGGCGAACGTGTGCTTGTCCATGGAGACTATGACACGGACGGCCTGACGTCTACGGCGATCATGGTGCACGCCCTGAAAACCATGGGAATGGATGTCCATTATTTCATACCTAGCAGGATGACTCACGGATATGGGTTCAATCCCCCTTCTGTTGACATGGCAAAGGAACTTGGAATTAAGCTTATCATCACAGTAGACTGTGGGATAGCCTCTCTGGATGCAGCGGCCTATGCAAAGAAAAAGGGGATCGCCGTCATTATTACCGACCACCATGAGCCCTTAAGACAGTCCGCCATCGGCAGCCAGCAGTCAGAATTCAGAAACCAGGAGTTTTTATTGCCGGATGCTATTGCTGTTGTAAACCCGAAACGGGGCGGTGCAGACTGCCGACTGGCAACTCTTTCTGGGGCCGGAGTGGCATTCAAAGTCGCACAGGCTTTTGCCCTCGATCATGACTTGCCATTTACCGTCGAGGACTCCCTGCCTTTGCTCGACCTCGCTGCCCTTGGGACTATAGCTGACGTGGTTCCCCTCATCAACGAAAACAGGATAATCCTTAAGCAAGGGTTAGGGTATATCCAGAACGCTTGCAGGCCAGGGATAAAGTCATTACTAGAGGTATCCGGGCTTTGCGACAGGGATATCAGGGCTGGACTTTTATCTTACACCATGGTGCCGAGGATCAACGCTGCCGGGAGGATCGGCGACGCCGGCGATGTGATACGCCTTTTTCTTTCTGACTCTGCCGAAGAAACGTTGTCCATAGCTGACGGACTCGACCGGATGAATACCGAAAGACAAAGGATAGAAGAGGAGGTTTACCAGGAGGCGCTCTCCCAAGTAAATGCAAAGGGATATGATGCTGCCATTGTTCTTCATAGCAAGGGATGGCACGTGGGGGTTATCGGTATTGTGGCGTCAAGGATAGCAGAGGAATTCTGCAGGCCTGCTTTTGTGTTTACGGTTAGCGATGATGTCGCTAAAGGTTCGGTGAGGAGCGTGCCGGGTTTTGACCTATGTAAAGGGCTTTCACAATGCAGAGATATACTCATTGCATTCGGAGGGCACAAACAGGCAGCAGGCATTAAGCTCTATGCGTCGAACCTCTCCGCATTCGAAGAAAGTATAAACGGAATCGTGAAGTCTTCCCT
>DMNE01000181.1:1852-13734 GCA_003453735.1 Nitrospiraceae bacterium
CTTAACCCGAAGATCGTGGGCAACAATCACATCAAAATGAAACTGAAGCAGAAGTCTTCATCTCTTGATGCCATCGGTTTTACTATGGGCAGCCTCTTCGAAAGCCTCTCCTGTACCTCTGTGGACGCCGTGTTTACGCCGACCATCAACGAATGGAACGGATTGAAAAGCCTTCAGCTGAACCTAAAGGCATTCAGAGCCAGTCAGTGATACGTATCTCTTTTCAAAATGGTGCCTGTTCCCGCGCCCCCGCAGCAGCTCTATAACAATTTTGCAGCCCTCTCTGCAAGGGATGATCGCGCTGTTTTGGTTAGATTTAGGTAACAAAAGGTTGTTTCGTTAATAAACCTGCTGATCAGGTAAGCAAGACCATTGGAATGAGAGTCCAGGAAGGGATGGTCCACCTGTTCGAGATCCCCTGTGAAGACGATCTTTGTTCCCTCCCCGCATCGGGTGACGATTGTTTTTATATCGATCGGCCGAAGTTGCTGAGCTTCATCGACGATAAAGTAGCGTTTTGGCAGAGAACGTCCCCGTATATAAGTGAGCGGCTCGATATGGATAGTACCCGTGTCCATCAGGTACTGATAGCTCTTGTATTTATTAACTGCCGTGTGGTCCTTCACCACGTCTCTCGGGGTGTTGACGATAAACTCGAGATTATCAAAAATAGGCTGCATCCAGGGAAGGAGTTTTTCCTTAATGTCTCCCGGCAAATAGCCGATATCGATTCCGCCTAAGGGCACCGTAGGCCGTGCAACGAGAACCTGCTCATAAAGGGGAGACTTCTTGGTCGTCTGGTGTATTCCAGCTGCCAGAGCCAGAAGAGTCTTTCCGGTACCAGCAGCGCCCGTGAGGGCCACGATTTCTACTTCAGGGCTCGTGAGTGCATCTATGGCACATTCCTGTTCTATGTTCTTCGGAGAGATATTGTCCAGAGTCTTGCCACTTTTTATTTTGGACTGTCTATCTTCGCCCTGGAGGCGGAAAATTTCGGAAGCTGTTTGCAGATACCTCACGGAGAGTATGCCGTTGCAATAATCGCCGCCACTGAGAACCCTACCGTACTGCTTGAAGATTGAGGTCTTGTCGTGCTTGTAATCCTGGGAGGGAATCCCAAAAGATTCTGCCTTNNATAATTCTATTGTCAGGCGAATCTTTTATAGGGAGTTTTGATCTTTCCTCGGTCTCGATACGTAAGGTGCCCCCCCTCCCGTTCGGTATCGCAACCCCCTTTGCAAAGCTATGATACTCTCCCTCATCGCTTTCTCTTGTGGAGTCGATAAGCTTCAGCGCTTGACGGGCAGAGTGCGGTATCTCTCCCTGGCCTTTTTTCAGTTCATCCAACTCTTCAATAACGCTGATGGGTATCACAATATCGTTATCCTCAAACTTAAGGATGGATTCGGGGTCATGGATTAACACGTTGGTATCAATGACAAAGATCTTTTTCACTGTTTCTCCTTTGAGATGTTTATTTGTTACACCTTGGATGCCTCGCAGCTCTGCCGGGGATCCGAGGCACTTTGCGGTAGATGACACGAATCTATCCAGAAACTCCCCAAAGCCCGTTAAAGCTGTGACGGGGTTGCTGTAAGGCGTGCCATATCCATGCAGCGCCGCTCCAATCCCCCAAGCTTTTAACCATAGATGACAGCTGCATGGGACGTGCGGAATACCCCATGGTGTCATGACCGAAGCGACTTCTGTTCGGCATTATCCGTTAATCCCTCTTTTCTAGTAGGGCATGAGCTTGAACTTGCCGCGCACCTTGGTGCGCGGTTGCTGAATGGTCCAGATATATGAAACGGTGCAGATTTTAATAAGCTATTATATCAAAAATCGATGGTGAATCCCTCTAGGCGGCCGTAAAAGCAAACCCCGTGAACCTGTCCTTGTGCTCGAGGGTAGTAAGATGTGCGCTTTTGTCCTGTAAAGGCATCAGTCATTGTTTCCGCATATCATCNNTCACAACCCTGGATACCTTATAGCCTTTGACGGCGCGGGAATCCCGGAGCCTTTTCTTTTGAGATTCAAGGTTGCTCTTATGTTCATAGCAATATCTATGCCGGACGAAAAAGCCCTGAAATACAACAATAGCAAAAAGCATTATGCCGTCCTTGACAACCACCTTAGATTTGATAGAGTGAGGTTAATCAAGTGTGAAGGAGGGCTTGAAATGAAGTATCTGAAGATTGTGTTGCTGTCCATGATGACTGTAGCTCTCATCTTTTCCTTTGCTTATGCAGCAGGAAATATTGAGAAAGGGAAGGCTCTTTTCAGTGATCCGAAAGCCTTTGATGATCCAGGCGAGAAGTCATGTAATTCATGCCATCCTGACGGCAAAGGGTTAGAGAAAGCTGGAGAGGCAGGCAAGAAAAGTTGGACGAATCCAGGGGGGACGTGGCTTGCACTCGAAGATGCTAATAACGTTTGTATCATTGTGGCCAACAAGGGCAAGGCTATTGATCCCATGTCGGAGGACATGCAGGATTTAGTCGCTTTTATTCGGTCTTTGGCCAAAGGTTCGGCAACAGACGAGACGATAGAAAAGATGAAAGAGAAAATGATGATGGAAAAGATGAAAGGAGACATGCCGAAGAAGCTCCCTGGCTATTAAGGCATTGTGCAGGAAGGGCGAGACATCCCTTTGCCCTTCCTCATTTTTCCGATTTTGAATTAATCAATCAGAAGGAGACTCCCATGTTCAAGGAATTCAAAGAATTTGCGATGAAAGGAAATATGATTGACATGGCTGTCGGAATAATTATCGGCGCAGCCTTCGGCACCATTGTCAACTCACTCGTGGCAGACATCATCATGCCTCCTATCGGGTTGCTCTTAGGAAACGTCGATTTTGCCAATCTTTTTGTTCTGCTTAAGGAAGGTAAAGTTCCCGGACCGTATAGTTCTGTTGCCGCCGCAAAAGCCGCCGGCGCGGTAACGGTCAACATCGGTGTTTTTATCAACACAGTCATCAGTTTCCTTATTATCGCTTTTTCAATTTTTATCGTTATTCGCAGCATCAATAAGCTCAAGGGGAAAGAGGAGGCCCCACCAGCTGTTCCGACAACGAAAGACTGTCCGTACTGTATATCAGTCATTCCTATTAAAGCCACTCGTTGCGCTCACTGTACGGCCGATTTGAAGGCAACTTAGAAGTGGACTGACGTGACCGTATCGTTCAGGCTGTATAGGGGATGCGGTACATGCGAACTCATGGAGGGGCGAAAAGAAATGCCCCCCAAATGTGTAACTTTTAGAAAGGAGAGGAAGCATATGCAGAAGGAATTTAAGAAATTTTTATTTCAGGTGAAGTGGCAGGTCCTCTTTTTGATCATGGCCACTAGCATAACCACTGTTCTGACAATGAGCATATCCGGAGCATACGGCAAAGAGGGAAAAGCAGGAGCACTTGTAGATCTCAATGCCGCTTCACAAAAGGAGCTTCAGGAGCTCAAGGGTGTGGGGGCGGCAACAGCCAAAAAGATCATTGAGCATCGTCCCTACAACTCTGTTGATGAACTGTCAAAGGCAGGCATCTCAGCAAAAAAGATAGATGCGCTGAGACCTTTTGTAACAGTTGGTCCGGCGGCAGCCGCACCACAACCCGCCAAAACGGAAACAAAACCCGTGCAGGCTCCTTCGCTACCTGCAATGGTAACGCCAAGCTCAAAGGTTCCTGCCGCTTCCGAAAAACAGGCTATCACCAAACTCGCCCCAGGAGAGAAGGTTAACATCAACACAGCCAGTAAAGAGCTGCTTGAGGCACTACCCGGAATAGGACCTGTGAAAGCCCAAGCCATTATAGATGGAAGACCTTATAATAATCCTGAGGACATTATGAAGGTGAAGGGAATAAAAACAGGGGACATTCAACAAGATCAAGGATCACATCGCCGTGAAGTAGCATGAATATAAGTGTGCAATGAGTGCTCATGCGAGCACGGGTCATGAATAAGAAAGAGGAGGTAGTAGCGATGAAGCGCTGTATATTTCTGCTTTTTGTTGTTCTTTTATTTGCCTCATTTGCCTTTGCCGCTTCAACGACCTATCAGGTGACAGGTCCTGTCCTCGAAATGACGAACGATTCGATTACGGTCCAGAAGGGAAAAGAGAAGTGGGAGATAGCCCGCGACAAGGACACTAAGGTTACAGGCGATCTGAAGGTGGGATCCAAAGTGACCATTCACTACACAATGAAAGCGACGAGCGTGGACGTCAAGGGAGAAGAGAAGAAAGCAGAGGGGAAAAAGAAATAATGACCGGGTTTTTTCATTCGAGGGTAAAGGACTTCCCTTAATGGGATCAGTGCCGGTGCAGTTGCAGGGGGAAGTTTCTTCATTATTTTGAACAAATTGTCACGAAAGACGATTCAGCCGATCTCTTCGTCAGAGGAATGGTTGCCAGAGGCGCTATTTTGGGTATTGTGCCGGGAAGGTTCGTGCCTGTGGTTTAAGCGGAGTCGTTGGCGGGGTCATAGGATTTTTGTGAGGTGATTAAAAACGAAAGGAGGGGAATATGGGACTCTTAGATAACCTTACCGGTGAATTAGCAGGGAAATTTTTCGGAGGTGGCGACCATACAAAATTGGTTGAAAGTGTCACCGGCTTCATTAATAATCCCCAAATCGGGGGACTTCCCGGCCTCGTGCAAATGTTTAAAGATAAGGGCCTCGATGATGCCGTGTCATCATGGATAGGCATAGGTAAAAACATGCCCATTTCTGCCGACCAAATCAAGCACGCCTTGGGTGCGGATCATATTGAGCAGATTGCCAAGGAAGCAGGGATCTCACAGGAAGAAGCATCCAAAGGATTAGCCGGCTTGCTTCCGGAGATTATTGACAAGTTAACGCCTGACGGAAAACTGCCTCAGGGTGACATGATCGAGAAGGGCTTGAGCATGCTTAAAGAAACGTTTCTCAGCCGCTCATGACAACCCGCAGCTAATGACTTGGCGGCCGTAGCCCTCAGAGAACGAGAGGTACTAATAGGACTAATAGTAATGGTATCGTGTTTGGATTCCATCGGAGTATGTTTGTGGGGAGGTAGTTAACGGGAGAGCACAGCAGAAATCATCACTGTAAAATAGCTGCTTTCTTTTTGCATGAGGCTCTTACACGTCTTTGGCCAAAACTTTATTAAAGAGAGGGGTGCGTCATATGGAATTTCTCTGGTTTATCCTGATTGGCTTGGCTGCGGGATGGTTGGCGGGTCAATTGATGAGGGGTGGTGGTTTCGGCGTTATCGGAGATATCATTGTTGGGGTTATCGGTGCGCTGCTTGGTGGATTTCTGTTTCGCTCTCTGGGCTTTTTCCCCGGAGGTGGGTTATTCGGCAGTTTGGTCGTAGCGACTATCGGTGCCATAGTCTTGTTGTTTCTGCTGCGTCTGATCAAGAAGGCTTAGCATTGTTTGCACGGCGTCGCTTCTGGATATGAGCACCTCGAGTTATAACTTGCTCAACTATCTCCTTGAAGGGTTTAGTTTTTCATGCCAGCGAAAATCGTAACCCATGGTGGCCATCTTCATTTTCCCCGACTACATGAGCTAAAATGGTGTTATGGATCTGATTTCCAGACCTATGATTATGTTTGGAGGCAAGGGCGGTGTAGGTAAGACCACTTGTTCGGCGGCTACTGCATTGCACCTATCTTCCTCTGGGCATAAAACGTTGATTATCACGTCGGATACAACCCCTTCCCTTTCGGACATCTTTGAAGAAGAGATAGGAGATAACATCAGATCCATAGAAAAACGTCTTGACGCCGTTGAGATAAGTGATGAGGCGATTCTTAATAAATGGAAGAAAAAATTCGGCCCTGACTTTTATGAGATACTTTCTCACCTCATAGATGTGGAAGGGCTGGACAACGAGTCACGCCACCAACTTCTGGACTATATCGGTTCTGCGCCTTCTCTGAGGGAAGAGACCATGCTCGATCTCATTATAGATCTGGCTGAGACGTGCAAATATGATCGTATTGTTTGGGACACTGCACCTGCGGGAGAAACATTGAATCTCCTCAATATGCCGGCATATATAAGAAAGCATCTTAGTGCCGGCTCCAGGGTTTTTGAGGGGCTGGACAAGATCGGGAAAAAGATCATCGGGAAAAGGTCTATTGCTCAGATCATGGATGAATGGAGTACAGCATCTGAGAGGATCTCACGATATATTCATATGAGGTCAGCGTTCATCCTTGTCGCTAACCCCGAAGCGCTTGTGGTCAAACAAGCCCGAAGGGTAGTGGAAATCCTCAGGGGGTACCATATCGCGCTCCATGGTATGATCATCAATAGGATGATCACAACGGCCGACTCTCAGTCATTAAGGACTTTACAGGGAATGCAGGAAACCTATCTGACAGATCTCATAAAGTTGGCAAATGGATTGCCGGTCGCAATGATGCCCTTCTCGCTAAAAGAGATAAAAGGGAAGAAGGCGTTGAAAGAGGCGGGAGGAGGATTGATAAAGGAACTCAACCTGCAAGGATAATTTTTCCCTGGAGTCCACACACCTTTAATTTGCGCCAAACGTGTCGGTTTCGAATAAGTGTCATTCTGATTAAGGAACTTCTCTGTAGCGATGCATCTGAATCTGCAGGTTGTCAAGGTCGTAATCGTAAACGAGTATCGTTTACCAAGGAGCGCGGCAGGAGCTTCTATTATCCAATTACGACGGCGAAGACCGGCGATGACTTCGTGACCTGAGCGCTCTATACGTAATAGTTTTGTAGTAGTATCCTGTTTCAGTATCTCTGAGGGGGCGGGTTATTCTTGGGGACAGCCCCAGCAGTTTACGTAGTACAGTAAAAAGTTCGCTGCTCAGGCTCTGTTTCTATATTGAAGGAAGACCTAACTCCAACTGAGGATTTTTTGGAGGTGATGATGCAAAGAGGGCTGTTGTATGGGATTTATCTCTTCATCAAATTCAATGCCTACAAAATACATGCCACCCATCTCTCCGCCCATCTCACGGGCGTAGACACTTTCTCCTTGTAAAGAAACGGTCATCGTTACATCTTCAGTGGAAAAGAAAGTAATTTCGATTGATAAACCTGTGCCCTCTCTTATTGGTTTATCTGAATATATTCCAATCCCTGAAAGGGAAATATCGGCGGTCATGGCTTGAATTGGTTCAGAACTTCCTTCAGAGTTATATCTAATAGTAGCAGAGGCAGCTAAGGGGACTCTCTTGTGCCTTCTTTTGTCCATCATGCGAGACATTTTAACATATGGCTTAACAATTAATCCCTGAATCCAGACCAATGCTTGTCTGCTTTTTGCTCACTAAAACATCAGTTTCTGGGCATTACCGAAAGAGCTCCTGCAAAGAAGATGCTTGTTATGAGGACAAGGCACCAAAAGAAACCGCTTGGTTCATCTTTCACCCTCCCTGTAAGACTTACTCTCCCCCATGAGGTCAGACGTTCTCGATAGGCACAGCTCTTTTGGTGAGAAAAACACTAAATATTCAGTTCTGCCAAGATCAATTCCTATCTCTACAGGCCTCTGCCCTCCCGCACCACACCCTATCGAAAGCACTGCAACGTAAGGGTGACTGTAATGGCATCTGTTGGCAAGAATTTCAAGGGATGCATCCTCATGATGCCCGAGACAACGAATATCTGAACTCTTAACCTACTGAAGTGTCTGTCAGTTCGTGATAAGGAGAGCTCTTCTACAGGATATGAATTCCGAATCTTTTCAGACTCTCCGTGAGCGCGCTGAGGGGAAGACCGATTACATTAAAATAATCCCCTTCGATCTTTCTGACGATGACTGATCCCAGTCCCTGAATCGCATAGGCTCCCGCTTTATCCAATGGCTCCTTTGATTTCACATATGCGTCGATTTCCTTTCTTGTCAGTCTTTTGAAGTAAACTTTTGTTACGACGGATTTCGATAATCGTCTATTATTCCCTGTATCGATAATGGTGAAGCCTGTGATGACCGAATGGGTCTTTCCGTTAAGCAGGGTAAGCATTCGTCTGGCCTCTTTTTCGGTACGAGGCTTTCCGAGTATATTGTCTTTAAAAAAAATAAAGGTGTCGGCAGCGATAATCACTGAATTCTTATATTTGCTGGCGACAGCTTTTGCTTTTTCGCGGGACAAGAATTTCGCCAGTTTATGGGGATTCAAGGCTGAATCCATTTCTTCTTCGTAACCGCTTGTATCAAGCTGAAACTTTAGGCCGGTTAATGCCAGCAACTCTTTTCTTCTTGGAGATGCAGATGCGAGTATTATTCTTTTCATCGTTGACCACTCCTTCTGTCTATGCATATTGCCCTGCCGTATAACCCGAGGACCAAGCCCATTGCAGGTTATATCCTCCCAGCTGGCCAGTCACATCTATAACCTCACCAACAAAATAGAGACCGGGAAGTTTTTTTGCCTCTAACGTCTTCGATGACAACTCATCTGTGTCGACTCCTCCAAGGGTCACCTCAGCCTTCCTATACCCCTCAGTCCCCTTCGGTGTAATCTCCCAGTGGTGTAGCCGGTAAGCAATATCTTTTAGTTCTTTGACCGTATACTGACGGATCGGTTTTGACTGGCAATAAGCAGCGAACCACTTTTGGAGAAATCTTCTCGGAAGAAATTCCGATAATCGATTATGCATCTCCATTTTGGAGTCTTTTGCCTTCACGAATAATTCATAGGCATCTCTTTCTGGTAAAAGATCGATAACAAGAGTTTCACCCCGCTTCCAGTAGAGGGAACATTGAAGGATAGCAGGGCCGCTCAAACCCGGATGGGTAAACAGCATGTTTCCACGAAACCTTTTCCCGTTGCAGCTGACGGTTGAATCGATGGAAATGCCGCTCAATTCTGAGAAGAGCTTCAGGTCTTGAGGGCTCCAAAGCAGAGGGACAAGAGCTGGTTTGAGCGGGGTGATTTTGAGACCAAAATGCTTGGCTAATCGATGGCCGAAACCTGTTGCCCCCAGCTCAGGAAATGAAAGCCCACCTGTGGCTATGACCAGAGACTCTGACTGATATGTGCCCTGGTCTGTCGCGATAATAAAAGGACCGGTTTTCCGTATGTCCGAAACCCGACAGCGCAATCGTATCTGCACATCAAGCACAGAGCATTCCTTTTCGAGCATATGGACGATCTCCAAAGAATTTTTATTACAGAACAATTGCCCGTTCTCCTTCTCGACATATTTGATACGATGTTGTTCAAGCAGGGTGATAAAATCATGGGAGGTGAATCTTGCGAGCGCTGATTTGCAGAAGTGAAGATTTTGCGATGCATACTCCTCATAACTGACGTGGATATTGGTGAAATTGCAGCGTCCTCCTCCGGAGATGCGTATCTTATTGCCCACACGCTCAGCGTGATCGAGAACTGAGACGGAACGGCCCCGCTTAGCTGACTCGATGGCGCACAACAAACCTGAAGCACCTGCCCCGATAATGACAACATCCCGTTTCATTTCATATCTTTCTCCGAGAGTATTTTACAGCAATATCTCGCTATTACCAATTCATCCTTGGAACCTCCCGAGAGAGGAGAACGAGTAGATATTTTTAGATAAGTCTGCCAAAACAGAGCATAAGTCTCTTGCGAAAGCAACCGCATGGACAAAGCTGCGAGGCGTTTCGCATGAAACAGTACCATTAGAGATTTCAAGGCCCGCCTGAAAGACAAAAAGTCTGTATTCAGTCGCGAAGATATCAATAACGTTGTGAGGCGCCTCAGGAATTGATCGAAAAGATAGAAAGGATCTGCAGGACAAAATGCCGGAGGGAAGGCGTGGTTATGTTTTACAGGAAGGGACGGAAAAACTGACCATTGCATCCCAATTCCGGAATGCTATAATAAAAAAGAGCGAGTTTCAATAATCGGCGATGAGGAGGAGAGAATGGCTACATGGATTATCGATCCTGATCACTCTGTAGCAGCGTTTCGTGTCCGTCACATGATGGTTGCGAATGTTCACGGACAGTTCAACAAGCTGAGCGGGTCAATTCAGTTCGAGCCGCCTGACATGGCTCACTTGTCCGTCGAAGCGCAAATAGATGCTACGGGCATCTATACCGGCATTCAAAAGCGTGACGACCACCTCCGAAGTCCTGATTTCTTTGACGTGGCCAATTATCCGAACATCGTCTTCAAGAGTAGCAAAGCCGAAGCCGTTAGTGGTAACCGCGGGAAGCTCACCGGTAATTTGACTATGCGCGGGATTACGCGGCCGGTAGCCCTGGATATAGAGTTTTTTGGCCCGGTGAAAGACCCTTTTGATGAAGGTGGAATAAGCATCGGTTTTAACGCTTCGGCAACGGTTAATCGTAAGGATTACGGTATCATGTGGAACGCAGAGACTGAAAGCGTCGTCGTGGCAGGATGGGAAGTCCTGATTAGCCTGGAGATAGAGGCCGATCGTACCGTTGGTTAAGCCTCGGCAGAAGGCGATTTTTGTGTCCCTTCGGAAAGGTCGGTAGCCATTTATATAATCAAGAAGCTTTAAATCGGTTTAATTTTCAGTATCCTAGTAAGCATGCGTTCCAAATTCAGTGCAAGGAAAAAGTTTTTAGAGTCAGCCCATTCAACAGAATGGGTTTACGGTATTAATCCTGTTCTTGAGGCATTCCGAGCAAAAAGGGATATAAAAGTTGTGTATGTTGCTGCCGGCAGACAGGAGAAGGTTCTCCAGATCACAAGAGAGGCAGCGATAAAGGGCATCCCTGTACAGAGTCCCGATTCTGATTTTTTCGACAAAACATTTCCGAAGGGGCATCAAGGTGTGGCCGCGAAGGTTTTGCAAAAAAGCTACATGAGCTTGGATGACCTTCTCATAATACCCGCAGGGAAAAATGAAACACCTCTGTTTGTGGTCCTTGACTGTATCGAAGACCCGAGGAATCTTGGCGCGATATTGAGGTCTGTCGATGCCTCAGGAGCTCATGGCGTCGTTATCCAGGCATACCGCTCGGCGAGTCTTGGCCCTGAGGTATCCAAGGCTTCTGCCGGAGCCGTAGAGTATGTCCCTGTCGCCGTAGTGGCCAATGTCAAACATGCACTGCGCAGAATGAAGCAAGAGGGGATAAGTGTCATTGGCGCTGAAGCTGATGCCCCGAAATCCCTTTGGGAGATGGACCTTACGGTACCCCTCTGCATCGTTATCGGCTCCGAGGGCAAGGGGATGAGAAAAACGGTTATGGAGCATTGTGACAGCGTTGCAAACCTGCCCATGAGGGGGAAGATCAATTCGCTCAATGTTTCGGTCGCCACAGGTATAATTCTCTTTGAGGCCTTGAGACAGAGATTCGCCAAAAAGGCATTAGTATGAACTTAATGGAGAATTATTTAGATAATAGAAGTTTTTCTTGAAAATTTAGGTTTGACCAATATATAATGAATATCTTAGATTAATCTCTTGATTAAGAGAAGGAGAGGTGGACTGTTGTCTTTTAAAGCCACCGTAGCTCAGCAGGCAGAGCAGCTGATTTGTAATCAGCNNAGCAGACTGTAAATCTGCCGGCGCCGCCTTCGGAGGTTCGAATCCTCCCCTCTCCACCAGAGCGGGAGTAGCTCAGTGGTAGAGCGTCAGCCTTCCAAGCTGAGGGTCGCGGGTTCGAATCCCGTTTCCCGCTCCATGAAAGACGGCGATTAAGGTGTTGAGTTTGTGAAGTTGTTTCATGGCACAATTACTTCATTGCACAATATCTGTCATTAGTGCCCATGTAGCTCAGTCGGCAGAGCACATCCTTGGTAAGGATGAGGTCACCGGTTCAATTCCGGTCATGGGCTCCATACGCGTGATGCGTTATGGGTAATAGGTAAACGGGAAACTTTTTTTGAAACGATCACGCATCACGCTTTGCAGATAACGGATATTTGAATAAGGAGGAGAGATGGCAAAGGCGA
>DMNE01000226.1:0-2272 GCA_003453735.1 Nitrospiraceae bacterium
TGGCAATAGCACAATACCAGATGGTATTACACCTGGAGCCTGATCACGCAGATACTCATTATAATCTTGCTACTGCATACGCATCTAAAGGCGAACTGGATATAGCAATAGCAGAATATCGGATTGCATTACGTTTAGAGCCTNNCAGATCGCATTGCGGCTCAAACCTGATTACGCAGAGGCTCATTATAACCTAGCTGTTGTTCACCTAAAAAAAGGCGACGTGACTATGGCACAGAGAGAAATTGAACTTGCTCTAAATATAAGTCCCGATCTCTACGAAGCACGCGAACTTCTAAATTCTATTACCTCAAGGCAGTATCCGTAGTGGGCTATGGTAGCTGCATTTTTCTTCTAATGCCGGCAGTTGTCTTTTCCCGGCTTTGCTTGCCTATCAGCAACATGCCGGAGGCTTTGCAGTAGCTCCTGTATCTAACCCCGCTTCGCTAATCAGGGTTACGTGTAGTAAAGAGGATTTCTATGAAAGAGTTATGCAAAAGTGAAAAGCTTTTTACATCCAGATCGTTTCGGGCAACAGTTTCCCACCAAAATCAGCACCATCTGGGTCAGGCGAACTCTGTGATTTTTCTCTTCAAGGACTTACCGGCAAGTTGCTCATGCAACGAGGAATANNTTACGCAGCATCCTGGAGAAACAAACCTTTAAGAGAGTGAAAAAAAGAACAGGGGGGAGAAAAGCACTCATCTCCCCGTACCATCCAGGACTCATCTGAAGCAGACTTTAATCAGACAGAATGAGAATCTCCACCCGTCTGTTTTCAGCCCTTCCCTGCTCTGTTTTGTTAGAGGCTACGGGTCTTGTTTCACCGTACCCCACAGATGTTATCTGCGATGCATCCACTGCACCCTTCTGCACAAGGTAGTTCTTTACGGCCTCTGCTCTCCTTTCAGAGAGTTTCTGGTTGTATTTATCTGTGCCAACGCTGTCCGTATAACCTTCCACTCGCACCTTGGAACCGGGGTATTTTTTCACAAAGTCTATTGCCCTCTTCAACTCTGCATTATCGCTTTTTCTAATGTTCGATTTGTCAGTGTCAAAGTGGATCATCAAGCTGATCTTATCAATCACTTTGGGCGGTGGTGACGGCGGTGGAGCTGAATAGTCCGGGGGTACAGTCCTGCGTTCAGGAAGCGGAGTCTGAGAAGGAACCACCCTCAGCCATCCACTGGGACATTTTTTCACGTATGGATAGTAGTTCTTTGCATCAGGACAAAAATACCAGTAATACCCCGCCTCTTCCCGTGGGGCCGGTTGGACATATGCCGGAGGTTGTTCCTGCATAACAACAGGTGGTCCCGAATAATAGTATGGATAATAAGTGTCCCACCACCACCACGGACCCCATCCGCCCCATCCGGGGCCAATCCATACACCTCCATGCCAGTAACCTCCATGCCAGTAACCTCCACGCCAGTAGCCTCCACGATAATAGCCACCTCCGCCAGAATAGTGACCCCCTCCATAATAGCCCCCTCCACCATGATAGCCACCGCCGCCATGGGAGCCTCCCCCGCCGCCATGAGAGCCGCCTTCACCATACGCATAATTAGGCATTGCACTTGTCAAAAGCAGTACTAAAATAGTAAGTACAAGACAAGTTACCTTCTTCATTTTCATCTCCATGTGCATGGTCTTGTATATAATTATTTTACCATCCATCCAGTGGAGTAAATCCACTGCTCTTGCCCTTCGCCGGTATCAGCCGTTTACTTATTCATTTTTTACACATCTAATTTAGTGCTACCGACTTCCAGATATATAAGAACAATATTGATAAGTGTCAATAGAAAAAATAACTTTGCTACAAAAATGTATCAATATCCCTGATAATTAATGTAAAATAGTATCTAATTATGAACATTAGGGTAGTTTTGTGATACGTCTATAGCATATTAGTTCAGTTAAATACAACTATAATTCAGACTATATACCTTAATTCACATCACTCGGCTTTATGCCTCACTTGCCAATAAGTACCTGTTTTTATATTCTTTTTATGATTCTGCCCCGATGATTCCCTCTTAAGGGCAATACGGAAAGTAGTACTTATTTATCTGTATGAAAATCGGTGTTATTGTCTTTTCTATTGCTTCTCTGATATCGGGAGCAACAAGAAAAAGAAAGTTCTGGTTTTTTGTGTTCACTGTTGGGGCAGTCGGACGCCCAGTGATCCGCCGCGGCGGCGTTTAAAATAGTGTCAGATTTGATTGCACGGTCAGAGATTATCTGGAAAATCATAATGAGAGCCCTC
>DMNE01000226.1:2317-5552 GCA_003453735.1 Nitrospiraceae bacterium
TTTTTTAAATCAAGGATTTGAATAGTGGAGGTAGCGGGAATAGGATTCGCGTCTCCCCTTGGTAGAAGCCCTTCTATCTATTCGAGCATAACCAAAGCAAACCGGCGCTTAATCGGACATCTGTCAACTGCCAGTAGACTGATAATGGCGTCCTGCCTTCGCATAGCATTTTCTGACACCTTCGTATCATTCTCTGTCAAGATTAGCCATTCTTCTGACAACAGGATACTAACATCCCTGTTTTTAAATGTTTTTTTTGAAATTTAAGAATAATAAATTATGGAATAAATATTGCTAATGCTATGAAATACGTATACCAAGGGAGGTTGGTCGTAATGGAACCAAAATCAAAACTGAATTGTTGGGAGTTCAAAAAATGCGGGCGACAACTCGGAGGAAACAATACAAAAGAGTCAGGAAGATGTCCCGCCACTTTAGAAGAAAGACTTGATGGAGTGCACAATGGGGTAAAGGCTGGCAGAGCCTGCTGGGTTGTAGCTGGAACTCTATGTAAAGATCAAGTGCAGGGCACATTTGCCCAGAAATATACCACTTGTAAACAATGCGACTTCTACGAGAAAGTACGTAAGGAGGAATACCCGAATTTTGAGCTTTCACCAAAGCTCCTCAACAAATTAACATAATGACAATCATTGATTCTGAAAGTTATTTTTTTTGCTGAGTAGTTGTTACTGTTGAAAAGACAGCCATTTGTTATATGGCGAGCATAGGGCTGTGTTCGAGGCTATCATTTTCGGCGCAGTGCATTCTCGGCGATACTCGAGACAGTGCAACAAATAGCACTCTTTCTCTGTGAAAAAGTAGGTTCATCAAGACCCCAAGTGGCCCTAAGAATCAATCAATTTTGTTACGTATAACGTGTAGTAATCATTGTCACTGCAGTAACGCATTCAGACTGTTGTTGAGGGAATCGACAGTATAGGGCTTACTCAAGAATGCCGCAAATCCGTAGGAATGGTAGTCCGCCACTGCTTGACTGTTTGAGTATCCGCTTGATACGATTGCCCTCACACTTGGATCTATCTCTCGAAGTTCCCTGATGGCCTGTTCTCCTCCCATGCCACACCTTACCGTTAGATCAAGGATAACTACATCAAAGGGCTTTCCCGAATCTCTTGCCAGAATGAACTTTTCTATTGCGTCTATTCCATCCTTTGCACACTCAACTTCGTGGCCAAGGGTTTTGATCAGTTCCTCTGCTAAACTTAGCACTCGATTGTCGTCATCCATGACAAGAATCTTTCCCTTCCGCACAGCTGATAAGACTGTAGTAGTCACATTGTTCTCTTTTCCCGCTTTGACTGCAGGCAGATAGATAAAAAACGTGGTGCCCTTGCCCAGTTCTGACATTACATCGATAAGACCACCGTGGTTTCTAATAATGGAATAGGATGTTGCAAGTCCAAGGCCGCTGCCCTTCTCCTTAGTAGTAAAATAGGGATCGAAGATCTTCTGCAGGTACTTCTCGGGAATACCTATACCACTGTCCTGAACAGATATCTCAACATAGTTGCCTTTCGGAAACTGAGGATGCTCTTTGCCCGGCTTCAGAACGTTCCTTGCAGTAACAACTACGGTGCCTCCCTCGGGCATTGCCTGGTCCGCGTTGAGCACGATATTCTGAATCACCTGTCCCAACTGTCCCCCGTCCGCATCGACCTGCCACAAACTGGGCTCGATATTGAGCCGACAGATGGACTGGGAACCGCTCAACGCGAACTTCGCCGCGTTCTCGATCACCAGCAGAAGGGAGATCGGTTTCTTGGCCGGTTTGCCTCCCTTCGAGAAAGTCAGTAACTGTGTCGTGAGACTGACAGACTGGTGAAGCGCCATCTCGGCCTGCTCCAGCATGGCGAGAGCCTTATCCCTCTGGCCAAGGGACATCTTGGCCAAGGAGATGGATCCGAAGATCCCCTGCAGGAGGTTGTTGAAGTCGTGGGCGATTCCGCCCGCCAGCGTTCCGATGCACTCGAGCTTCTGGCTCTTGAGAAGCTCCTGTTCCAGCCGTTTCCGCTCGGTGATGTCCCGAATGACGCTGAAGTAGACCTGCTTTCCCTTGTATTCTAGCAGCCGTGAGTTTACCTCCACCGGCATCACCGAACCGTCTTTCCGCTGATGACCCGACTCGAAGATTGCAACGCCTCGTTTCCGGATCTGCTTGAGCCGTTCGGGGACCTGTTCGGCAAAGCTCGGGGGGTCCAGGTTGCTAATGTTCAGAGTAAGGAACTCTTGTCGCGTATAGCCAAGCCGCTCGTACGCAGTCCTGTTAGCATCGATGAAGTTCCCTTCAAGATCGAGGATGAAAATGCCATCGGTGGACGAATCGAACAGGTTACGATAGCTTGCCTCGCTCTCGGTGATCTCCTCCTCTGCCTCCTTGCGCTCAGTGATGTCCAAAGTGGCGCCCACGGTCCGGACCTTCTGGCGCGCGCCGCCCTCACCATCGAAAAACGTTTGAGAGCGCGTGGTCAGCCAACGGATGGCGCCGCCTCGACGAATGATCCGATGCTCAACGTCGAATAGGCCGTCACCCGCCGGGTCGTGGGCGCACCGGACAGCCGCCGCAATTCTCTCACGGTCCTCAGGGTAAACACAATCGAGAAAAGCTTGCAAGGTTACCGTTTCATCGGCGCCCCAACCATAGATTTCCCGTTGAAGGGGCGACCAATAAATGGTGCCAGTAAGGTGGTCGTGATCGAAGATACCGCTCTGGGAAACGCGGATGGCCTGCCGCAATCGCTCCTCGCTTTCTCGCAGTGCCTCATCCACCTTCTTGGTCTCGGTGATGTCGCGTATTACACTTACCCATCCTATACGCTCTCCGCGGTCGTCTTCCAGTGGCATAACGCTATGATCTGTTATAAGGATATCCCCGTTCTTGCGCTTCATATGAAATTCAGGTAGGCGCAGATGGCCTTTCTGTTCTACAGCATGATAGAGGTGATTTCTAAATTTCTGCAGTTCTGCCTCATCAACGTGCAGGAAACTCGTTGACTGTCCCAACATCTCCTTGTGACTGTAACCGAACATCTCAGAAGCTGCTGAGTTACAATCTATAATCTGAACAGTTTTTGCGTCAATGATGAAAACTGCTTCTTGAAAAGTGTCAAAGGTTTTTCGCAATAAGTGCTGAGCGTCTGCTAAGGGCTTGTAAGGAAATAACATTTACACTATGACCTTGGAGAACTCAGAATTGTATAGTTCCATTCACCAT
>DMNE01000357.1 GCA_003453735.1 Nitrospiraceae bacterium
TCAGGGACATTTTCTCTTCTAAGGTCTCCGTTGGATGGAGTTCTCCTGCGGAATAGACTGGAAGATTATCTTTTTGACTCTCCGGCATGAGATGACGCCTGTTCGATGTCGCATAGATCAGCATATTAGCCGGTTTTGTTTCGAGTCCTCCCTCAAGGACTGCCTTGAGCACTCGATAACTTGTCTCTTCCTCCTCAAAAGAGAGGTCATCACAGAAAGCAATGAAGCGTTCATGCCTTCCTCGTATCAGGTCGGCAACCTCAAAGAGATGGAAAAGCGTGTCCCTCGGCATCTCTATCATTCTGAGTCCCCTATCAGCATATTCATTTAGTGTTGCCTTGACCGCAGAAGACTTTCCAGTCCCCCTCGGTCCGTGCACGAGGACATTGTTACAAGGGAGAGCCTCGATGAAGTGTTCGGTGTTTTCTCTGAGACTTGTGACAACCCTATCAATTCCCTTGAGTTCATAGAACCGTATGGGATCGGGTTCGGTAATCCCCCTCACGAAGAGTCGGCCATTTCTTGAACCAGCCTTCAACGCCTTAAAGTCATCAAACATTTTAGGATCTTGAGGAGGGATAAAGAAATCCATCATCCGCTGCAAGGATGCATTCAGGATCTTTAGTTCGTATATGAGGTCTTCCATATCAGTACAACACAATCTCGTACCGTCATAGAAAAAAAGCCTATGCCATTTAATAAAATTCCTCTGTCGTCTTTGCTGGATATGTCATGCCGCCTCTGAATGAGCACTCCCGATACCCGTGCACCGGTTCTGGTCGGTCTGGCCAGTGGATGCAAAAAGGCATTCATCGCACTGACTGAAGGGAGCTTGGAAAGGATGCCATTCGACTATTCGTCATGTTTTAAGAGCGGACACCTGTAGCTCTGTCACAGGACGCATGAAGCCGCTCTCCCCTGTTTTTCGGGCCTCATCAGGGTTGTTGGAAGGCTGGTTATGACGGGCGCACTTGGGGTGACTCCAAGAACAGAAATGCTCTCTTTCTATCGTTTTTGACAAGCCTTATCTCAAAAGTATTTTTGAAAGGTCATTAATTGGGCACTTTGCAATTGCTCTTTCAGTTTTCTGATGGCCGCAACTTCTATCTGCCTAATTCTTTCCCTGGTGACGTCATATTCTTGGCCTAGCTCTTCAAGGGTATTCAGTGTATTTTCACCAATACCAAACCGTTTCCTAATGATATTCTCTTCTTTAGCATTGAGAGTACAGAGAATCTTGTCAATCTCTGTCTTCATGTCATGATGAATGAGGGCTTCAAGCGGCGAGATGCTTGCCTTGTCTTCAATAAAATCTTTGAGGGAATTGTCTCCTTCCTCGCCGATAGACGTCTCAAGGGACACCGGATCCCTTGATATCGACAAAATCGCTTTTACCTTTTCCTCTGACATTTTCACTCTCGCCGCTATATCTTCGGGAGAGGGTTCGCGTCCTAGTTCCTGCAGAAGCTCCCTCGTGACCTTGGTGATACGGCTGATCACCTCAACCATGTGCACGGGTATCCGTATCGTCCTGGACTGGTCAGCAAGTGCCCGGGTGATCGCCTGCCTGATCCACCACGTGGCATAGGTGCTGAACTTATACCCCCTCCGGTATTGGAACTTATCGACCGCGCGCATCAAGCCGATATTCCCCTCCTGAATGAGGTCCGGGAAGCCTAACCCCTTGCCGATGTACCGTTTTGCGATACTGATCACCAGCCTGAGGTTCGCTTCCACCATGGCACTCTTGGCGCGAGCAATCTCATCCCCCACATCCGAGAGGAGCCGCAGCGAGGCCTTCATTTCTTTATAGCTAGTACCTATTGAGAGCTCATGCTTATTTATCTCACGCTGCAACTCAGAATATCTCTTTGTGAGCGCATCGGGAACGCTGCTGAAGACCGACGACTTGTGAG
The DNA here is from genome assembly GCA_003453735.1 of Nitrospiraceae bacterium. Classification (GTDB taxonomy): domain Bacteria; phylum Nitrospirota; class Thermodesulfovibrionia; order Thermodesulfovibrionales; family UBA9159; genus UBA9159. The sequence goes on from DMNE01000357.1 coordinate 1,917, forward strand.
AGGCGGACATTCCTTGACACGCAGGAAGTCGCTTTGCTGTCCGTGACGAATCCTGTCGTCTCTTAGCTTGATCACGGCCGAGAGCCCTGACCCTTTTATCGAGAAAAAACAATTTTCTCTGAAGGGTTTCTATCTGTTCTACCGCTCGTTCCAGTTCCCGAGAAAGTGTTTGGATGAAATCCTCTTTCAAATTCAAGGCGCCTATTTTCTCTAGTATCCTTTCAAACCTCTTCTCAGACAGCTTCATAAATTCATGGCGCTGGGCATCTTTTTCGCTCTCACCGACAAGCGCCTTGCAACCAACCACTGCCGGCCGCTTTTTCGAAGAATCTTTTTCTAAAGTCGTTCGAGGTCCGCCGCAGCGATGGTATGTGCTCCTTTGATAGAGGCGTCTAATCTGTTTGAGAAGAGAAATGAGTTTATTTTTTTCCGACTGGAGTTCTTTTTCGGGTCCTCCGTTTTGCTGAATGATCTCGGCAAGCGATGCCCCTTCCTCTCTTAACAGCTCGCCAATGTTGATTAACCTCTCCAGAGCAAAAGGTAACGAGAATATTACTCTTATAATTATGTTCTTACCTTTTTCGATCCGTTTTGCCAGCTCTATCTCGTCGTCTTTCTTCAACAACGGAATAACGCCCATCTCCTTAAGATATGCCTGTAAAGGATCGTATTCAACGTCAAAAGAGGGGGCCTTTTCCTCGCCTTCTGCTTCCTCTTCGCCGATACTTTTTTGATCGCCCCAGAGGGTCAGAGTTTTGAAGCATCTCCCTTTCGCACTCTCGTGATCGTGGCTCTCGGCAAATTCTTTGAAGAAATCCAGGTCTTCTGTCATCCAACACCTCTCGTATCTGGAGATATGTTTCGTCGTCTTGGTTAACAATCTTGATTCCGCAGACAAATCGATAGTAGTCGTGAAACGCCCTAATTTTTAAGAGTTTTTAAAATGTTCAACAGTGACTAAACTGACATAAGGAACTACCCCTTCTTAAGTCGTTCCCTTACTTCTGAGATGGTCTCTCTAGGTCTTTACTCGTCTTGCCCTCAGGTTATCAAATAATAATTACCATGTCAAGTAAAATTATGATCACGAAGTGAGCGTACTTAGCCTCGAATAATCACCATATCACGGCAAAACTATGGGCATCTGTGCGGCACTTTCTCCATTTTCAATATGGAAACAGGTTTGGCACGGGTTCTTATGTCCTGTGGTATACTCTTAAGCCTGATAGGGCGAGTCCAAAACAGATTCAACGAGATAGGGAAAAGGAGGCCGTATGAGATTGCTTCGCATATGTGTTACCGTATGTGTGATACTGGCATCGTCTCTTTCTGTTCATGGGGAGGTGAAGGACAAAAAATTCACGCGAGAGGAGATCAAGAAAATGTCTGAAACAAAGGCGATAATCGAGACGAAGTTTGGCAACATCGAACTCAAGTTTTTTCCCGACGTAGCGCCAAATCATGTGAACAATTTTATCGAGCTTGCAAAGAAGGGGTTTTATGACGGGACTACCTTTCATCGCGTGATTCCAGGATTCATGATTCAGGGCGGTGACCCGAACTCAATTAATCCCGACAAGTCGAAACACGGTATGGGTGGGCCAGGATACATAATTAAAGCGGAATTTAATAAGAAACCCCATAAGAGAGGGACGCTGTCAATGGCGAGGGCCGCAAATCCTGATAGTGCGGGGTCGCAGTTCTTTATCTGCGTTGCGGATGCACCATTTCTAGATAAGCAATACACGGTCTTTGGCGAAGTTGTTTCGGGAATGGATGTGGCTGACAAAATTGTAAACCAGCCAAGGGACACGAGGGATAACCCTAATGAAAGGGTTGATGTGAAGATTCGGATTGTTGAGAAGTAATATGGTTTTTCTTTGCTGGCGGAACGGGAGCGATCTCGTAACTCGATCGCTTCCGTAGGAGCTAGCTTTAAGTTGAATAAAGGTGCATTATAATATACAATTATACATATGGACGACA
>DMNE01000538.1:0-445 GCA_003453735.1 Nitrospiraceae bacterium
GCTCAAACACTATCGCCTGGCAGTGGTATCGTACGGCCAGTCTTACGATAGCCGCGGAACACCCATGGGCTATCTCTTCGGTGAGGTGGTGAACGACTCTCCAGTCGTTGGCGCAGAAGCGTTCTCCTTCTGTGATAAGGCAAGTTTGGCCTGACTTCACTGCGATACGTCCCAGGATGTCGTTCAGACGGTCTTTTTCTCCACCATANNCCCTATGGGTGACAGTGCCCTCTGCACTTACCACTGAGCAAACCGCTGTTGTGGTCAGCCCTAAGTCTACAGCCAGTACCGGACGAATGAATTCTTTCTCCGGCAATGTGATACTCTTTTCGAAGGGGAAATGCAAAGACCATCGTTTGTTCTTTTTCACCAGCATGGGATTTTGCCGTTTCCATCCTTCTTCGGAAGGGAACCGTTTCTCCAGCTTGATGGGCTCGAAGGGGAG
>DMNE01000538.1:535-2589 GCA_003453735.1 Nitrospiraceae bacterium
GACATGGCCGATTGCCTTACTGGTGATCTGGCGCCTCAGATAGGAGGGAAACTTATAGAACTTCCTGTCGAAGTCAGCGTATACGGCCTTGTTTTTCCTTGTGCAATGGATCAGGTCCTCCACGTAGTTGTTCCGTTCATTGGCTGTTTGCCTCAGGGCAATGTTAGGCCACTCGGCAAAGACTATTTGGTTGACGTATGCCTCGGCCTCCCGGTAGATACTGAGTGTCGTTTCCATGTGCCGACAATTCCTTTTTAGTTTGTGCCGAGCGGTCTTGGTTATTGTCACGCCTAACTCCACCCTGGCATTCTGCCCAGGATGGAGTTAGGCGCCTATGAGTGTTCAATAAACTCAGATGGGCTCACTATCGCGATGCTGTATTTCTTAGTGCCTTTTAAGCTGTCAAAGTCCTTTTTGTCGCCGGTAATGAGGTAATGTGCATTGCATGCAATCGCCGACGCAAGGACCGGAATATCCTTTTCAGCGATCATCCCTGACATGCTCTTCACCGTTTCCCGCGAAGGCAAGGCAACGATTTCGAGGCCAAGCTTAGGCAAATATTTATGATACAGTGGGATGGCTGCCGGCATTTTTTTCTTTAAGTTCCCTTCAACCTCCAAAAGGTTATAGCGTCCCGTGGACCCCATAAGCATTGGCAAATTCAGAGTCAAGAGATCAAGGATAATTCGCGGTGCCCCCTTGTCTGAGAAGAGCCCCGATAGGAGCACATTGGAGTCAAGGAACACCTTACATTTTCTTCTTTGCAACATATTTTTCTTTAAATAAATCAGCCCTTTCCTCTTTGAGTCCCATAATAAGCTCTTCTACTGCGACTCCGGACGCCTTAACCAGCTTCCTCAACTCTCTCCGTGCCTCGTCAAACTCCAGCCTCTTTGAAGTGATGATGAGCGAATCACCGACCGGCAAAATAGAAACAACGTCACCCTCTTCAAGGTGACTCATTTCCCGTATTTTCTTCGGAATGGTGAGCTGTCCGCGGGCCCTTATCTCCGCAGTTACTGCTTTAGCTGTTTCCATGTTGTGCCTCCAAACTCTAACACATTCTGATTTCAGAATATCAGATATCAGAATTTATTGCAACCGGGAACGGCTTTCAGACTTTCAGCAAGGTGTATTCTTTTCGAAGGTTAGCGTACTCTCTATTCCGCATTGCTCCAGAGATTAAGGAACTCAAAAGGAGAGAAGCGGTTTGACGTGGGGAACACTCTTCAGGCGATCCTCAAAGCTTGCCGAAATAGGGTGTTTTAGTGCAAAATACTAAGATTCTGTAGTCATTTTTCCTTTATGAAAGGGGATCGATGTCTGTAAAGGTTGCTGTTGTCGGTGCCGGGTATCTTGGGCAACACCATGCGAGGGTATACTCCGAACTGGAGGATGCCGAACTCGTCGGTGTGGTGGATACCGATGTTGAACGGGCTGAAGAGGTTGCGGAGAAATATGGCTCGACCGCTTACAGCAATTACCGGGATATTCTCGGCAATACAGATGCACTGAGTATTGTTATCCCAACAACTTCCCATTACGAAGTAACCCTCGACTGTATTCGTGCTGGAAAAGATGTTCTCGTAGAGAAGCCCATAACGGTCAACTTGGACGAGGCAAGTGAGCTCATAAGAGAGGCTGAAAGGATGGACTCCGTACTGCAGGTAGGGCATCTTGAACGGTATAACCCCGGGGTTATTGCACTCTCTCATATGATCGAAGAGCCTCGTTTTATCGAAGCGGTGCGAGTATCCCCGTTTCTCAAGAGGGGTGACGACGTGGATGTTACGCTTGATCTCATGATCCATGACATCGATGTCATATTGAGTATTGTCCCTTCACCGATAAAAACGATACGCGCAGCAGGGTTTTCCTTTATAACCGAGAGGATCGATGAGGCGAGGGCGTGGATTGATTTTGACAATGGTACGGCGGCCCTCCTCACGGCGAGCCGGATGGCAGGAGAAAAACAGAGGAGGCTCAAGATCTTTCAGCCGAAGTCCTATATGGAATTGGATTATCAGCGGGCCGAGATCCGCCGGTACTATCAC
>DMNE01000538.1:2726-15207 GCA_003453735.1 Nitrospiraceae bacterium
ATGAGGTGAACCGATAGATGATACCCATGGTTGACTTGAGCAAGCAGTTTGCTGAGATTAAAGAAGAGATCTATCCGATGATCAATCAGATAATGGAGAGCTCCCATTACATACTCGGGCCGAAGGTTCAGGAATTTGAGAGGAGGGTTGCAGATTATATAGCGGTTCCTGGTGCTATAGGCGTTGCCTCAGGGACGGACGCCCTTCATCTGTCTATAGAGGCCCTGAATATCGGAGATGGTGACGAAGTTATTACAACGCCATTCACCTTTTTCGCTACTGTTGAGGCGATCTTATACACGGGAGCGAAGCCGGTCTTTGTTGATATAGCACTAGATACCTTTAATCTGGATTCCGACAGGATAGAAGAAAAAATAACGGAAAGGACAAAGGCTATCCTCCCGGTCCATCTTTTTGGTCACCCTTCGGATATGGAAAAAATTATGGAGATCGCAAGAAGACATAACCTGTATGTTATCGAGGACTGTGCCCAGGCCTTCGGTGCGGCGGTGGGGCAGAAAAAGGTTGGGAGTTTCGGAGATACCGGGTGTTTCAGTTTCTACCCCAGCAAGAATCTCGGTGCTTACGGCGATGGAGGTATGATAACCTGTTACGATAACAACCTGAGTGATCGGTTTAAACGCCTGAGGAATCACGGGTCGATAGGTTCGTATATCCATGAATCAGTCGGGTTCAATAGCAGACTGGATGAGTTGCAGGCAGGTTTCCTCCTTATCAAATTGAAGAGACTGGATGAATATAATAGGAGACGAAGACAGAAGGCTTCGCTGTACCGTGATCTGCTCTGCGATGCGGTGCGCTGTCCTTCTGAAAGAGCCGGCGTCCAACATGTCTATAATCAATACACAATCAGGTCCGAAAACCGGAACGAGATCCAGAGCAAACTCAAGGAAAATTCGATTTCCTCGGTCGTCTATTACCCCAGACCTCTGCATCTCCAGAAGGCCCTCAAGTTTTTGGGGTATAGAGAGGGCGATTTCCCGCTTGCTGAAAGGGCGTCAAGAGAGGTTCTTTCTCTGCCCATATATCCTGAACTTGAAGAATCAGCCATAGAGAAAATAGCTGAGACAATAAAAGAGGTCAGCGTTCGCGTATGACGCAATTGCTATGAAAACCGTCATGATCGTTGCCGGTGAAAGTTCAGGTGAGTTCTATGGTTCGCTGCTTGCAAAAACATTGAAATGTCTCTGGCCTGAGGTGACCATTATCGGTATTGGCGGTGAAAGGATGAGGGACGCAGGAGTGAAGATACTCTCGGGGATATCAAGTGCGTTTGGTATTACAGAACTCCTGCCCTCGATCAAGCGACTCCGTGCGTCTTTCAAGGCAGCGACAAAGGCGCTGGCCACTATAAAACCGGAGGTTGTCGTTCTCATAGATTTTCCTGATTTCAATTTTAGGCTCGGGAGAGCTGCGAAAAAACACGGGCTCAAGGTGCTCTATTATGTGAGCCCTCAGGTGTGGGCATGGCGGAAGGGACGGATAAGAACGATGGGAGAGATTGCAGACAGGGTAGCGGTGATACTGCCTTTTGAACAGAAGATTTATGAAATGGCCGGTATTCCCTGTGAGTTTGTCGGCCATCCTGCCATGGAAGAAATCGACGAGATACAGAAGACAGATGGCTTCCCCGATGTCCAGGCTGTTCAAGAGAGGGAGAGCCTCGGACTTTCCAGAGGTCGTCCCGTCATCGCTTTGCTGCCGGGCAGCAGACCCAATGAACTAAAAACCCTCTTGCCTGTTTTTGTTAAACTGACAAGAATGATCGTAAAGGAGTTTCCTGATGCCAGGTGCATTATCCCTCTTGCCCTCAATATTGATGAAGAAAGATTTGCGGGATATATCGCAACCCTTAAGGGGGAGGGCGTGCAGGTTGTAAAAGGAAATTCCATAAAATGCCTGGCCTCCTCAGATGTTGCCATAGTCGCTTCAGGCACTGCAACCCTTCAGGCGGCGCTCCTTGCAATACCCTTGGTCGTTGTCTATAAACTCTCTCCCTTTACCTACTTCTTAGGAAAGACCCTTGTGAGCGTAAGGCANNGGCGAATGCAGAAGATATCGCGAAAGAATTAAAACGGATCTTGACTGACTCCCAATACAGGAATGTGATGATATCGGCCATGAAGAGGATCAGGGATATCTTTTCAGGCAGACAGCCATCTCATAGAGTCGCAGAAATGATAGGAGAACTGGCCGGATGGAAGCTCTCAGAAAGATAATCTTGCTGGTGAGACCTTACGCGGGGCGTCTGNNGTGGATAAGGTTTTTGTGGAAAAGAGCGCGACATCCATCATGCTTGTGAGCATCGCCATTATGGCGGCTTTTTCCGGAAGAGGGATTTTTGAATTTTTCCAGTCCTATCTCATGACATCGGCGGGCGCAAAGGTGGTAAGGGACATCCGGAACAAGATTTACCGCCATATGCTGTATCTCCCCATGAGTTTTATTCATAAGGATTCGACGGGCGCCATGGTCTCGCGGGTCTTAAATGATGCAGGCGCTGTCCAGGCATTGCTTGCGTATACGGTGAAAGATCTTCTTGTGGAAGGCACGACGGTCGTTGTTCTTATATGCGTTGCCATGGTCAGGCGTTGGGACCTTACCCTCATCTCGATCCTTGTATTGCCGGTCGCTTTCTATTTTGTCGGAAGGCTTGGCAAGAGGCTGAAGAAGGTGAGTCACCGGACACAGGAGAAAGTATCGATGCTCACCGAGACGATTACCGAAAGCTTTATGGGCAATAAAATGATAAAGTCATTCTGCCGTGAAGAGGATGAGTCGGTACGCTTCAGGGACAAGAACCAGGATTTCTACCGTGAACTTATGCGGTCAATAAGGATTAATGAGGCTTCATCTCTCCTGATGGAGTTTGTCGGCGGCGTTGGCATCGGATTCGTTGTCTGGTATGGAGGAAGTCTTGTCATTCAAAGGACAATCACCCCCGGTGATTTTTTCTCTTTCCTTGCGGCTATTTTCATGATCTATACGCCGGCGAAAAGACTCGCTGCTGCTCAAAACGCATTGCAGCAGGGGAGGGCCCCCCTTGAGAGGATCGAGAAGGTATTGGCGGAAGAAAAAGAGACAGGCGGGACTGTGCCCCTAGAACGGTTCGAAAGGGAAATTGTCATTGACAATGTTTCCTTTCGATATGATGGGACGGACGACGATGCCCTCAACGGGATCACCCTCAAGGTAAAAAAGGGAGAGATCATTGCACTTGTGGGCAGAAGTGGTGCTGGCAAAACGACCTTAGTTGACCTCATACCGAGGTTTTATCTTCCCAGTGAAGGGAAGATCTTTCTTGACGACCTGGATATATCGACAGTGTCGCTCAGGGCACTCCGCTCTCTCATCGGTTTGGTTAGTCAGGACGTCATATTGTTTAATGACACGGTAAGGGCGAATATCGCTTATGCAAACCCCGGCGCCTCAGAGCAAGATATTGTCGGAGCGGCACGGGCAGCGTATGCCCACGATTTTATCCTTGAGCTTCCCAACGGCTATAACACGATAATCGGTGAGAGGGGGGTACGGCTGTCCGGGGGACAGAAACAGAGGCTTTCCATAGCAAGGGCAATACTGAAAAACCCGCCGATACTCATCCTTGATGAAGCCACCTCAGCTCTGGATACCGCTTCCGAGATGATGGTTCAGGGAGCACTCGAAAATCTCATGAATGACAGAACCGCCTTTGTAATCGCCCATAGGCTCTCTACGGTCAGGAGGGCAAGCAGGATTATTGTGCTTGACAAGGGAAAGGTAGTAGAGTCTGGCACACATGAGGAGTTACTCGCCTCCCATGGCGTTTACGAAAAACTCTACCACCTGCAGTTCGATGATGCGAGAGCAGGTCAAATCATGAACGGATCCGCAGCCAGCCCTGAACTTTCCGTCTGATATGTTCGTCATCTATAGTTTCCTATATTTTCTGGCGGCTGCACTGCTGTTGCCCTTTGAGTACGCGAAGCGGCCCGTTGCGCTCAGGAAGCGGTGGCTGAAGGAGAAACTTGGCTTCATTGACCTTCTGCCCGTCACTCGCCAGGACTCAACCCTGCTATGGATTCATGCAGTTTCGATGGGAGAAGTGATATCAGCCACACCCTTTATCAGAGAAATCAGAAAGCGATACCCTGCGATACGAATTATTGTCTCTACGATAACTGACACCGGCCAGAAGGTCGCACGCGAAAGGGTGGCGGATATTGCCGACGTCGTATATCTCCCCTTCGACCTTGGGTTTATTTTAAAGAGAGTGGTAGGGACAATCAAACCCGATGCGTTTATCACCATCGAAACAGAGCTCTGGCCAAATATCTTCAGGATATGCAGTCAAAAAAGAATACCCGTGCTTGTTATGAACGGACGTCTCTCTGATAAGTCCTTTAAGGGCTATAAGCGAATACGGTTTTTTATAAAGGGTGTTCTGCAATCCGTAGATATGTTCGGCATGCAGGATGAGACCTACGCCGAGAGAATAGAGGATTTGGGTGTTGAACGCACCAGGATCACCGTGACAGGCAACTTTAAATTCGATACGAGACCCCAGAACAAATTGCCTGAATGGTCAGAATTGCTGAGAGGTCAGGTGATCCTGGCGGGAAGTACCCATGAAGGCGAAGAGGAAATCATAGTATCTGTCGCGGCGAGACTCGGAAGGGAGATTCCGGGACTGACGCTTATCTTAGCTCCCCGGCATCCGGAACGGTTTGCGGTCGTTGAAGAAAGAATAAGGGCAAGTAGCCTGCCCTGTATAAGAAGTTCGGAAATGACCCGATGGTCAGCAGCCAAACGTCGAGAGATCGTCAAAAACCAGGAAGCCGGCGGCAGCAATCTCTTTTCAGGCACGAGTGTTGTCATCCTTGATTCCGTGGGGGAGCTCGCATCCCTTTACGGCATTTGCGACGTGGCGGTCATTGGCGGCAGTTTCATCGAGCACGGAGGGCATAATCCTCTCGAACCGGCATTTTGGGGAAAGCCGATTCTCTGCGGCCCACACATGGAGAACTTCCCTTTTATTGGGGACTTCTACCGGGAAGGGGCTGCAAGGGAATCAGATACGGAAGGACTCTATGATCACCTTAAGGACCTGATTCAATCTCCTGAAAGAAGAAAAGCGATGGGAGAAAAGGCAAAGGCCCTCCATCACAAGAAGGCCGGCGCAGTAGACAGGGCCATAGCGGTATTAGAGTGTCACGTCAAACTCTCTCTCCCTCTCTCCCACAAGGAACCCTTTTCTTAAGACCTTGACCCTGATAGTGTCCCCGGATTTCTTGTAAAAGAGGAATATCTTTATGTCATCCACGCTGGTAACCTTTGTATTGTCGAGAGAGACAATAACGTCATCAGCCTTCATCCCCGCCTTTTCAGCGATGCTATTTTCAGGGAACCCTACGATCTTCACTCTGCCTTTGTCTACCTTCAGCATCACCATGAGTTTTGGAGACTGATTGATTTTTGCCGCCTCCGGATAAAGCATAAAATCAGCAATCCCCGTTTCCATGGGCTCGTTGCTGAGGATTACGGCGTAAGCCAGCCCGTTTCTCCTGAAAGTCCTCTTCGGGATGCCAAAGGAAAGGTCAAGATGCCCCCCTCCAGTTAATACGATGATCTGGCGATCAGGGTTTTTCTTTAAGAATTCATCAATACTTTGAGACATGATTTCGTCCCAGATGATCTGGGACTGATAGAAATTATCAAAGTTCTTCTCTCCAAGGCCTTCATGCTTCTCAAAGACATCCCGTAAGCTCTCCTTGTACGCTTCGTCGGTCATGTCCATGCTGTCGGGCAAGTCCTTTTTCTCGTCTGCGGTAAGGGAATCTATGCCCTTGCTCGAAACCTTTTCCACGATCTCTCTTTTGATGTTAAGGGCAATTACCGGTATTCTTTCTTCGCGGGCAAATCTCAGGATATCCTTGTAGAAGTTGTAATCAAACCCCCATCGATCGAAATACTCTGAGGCCCTCAAGAATTCCCGTTCATCAATGGTGCCCCCTATATAATCGTCCAATGCTTTCTGGTACGGCCTCTGGAACATCTCCATGCCGATGGCGATCTTGGGATTTTTCTTGAAGAGTTCCCGAATCACCTCAAGCTGGTCAATGTGATCCTCATACTGGTCGTGGTGTTCTCCGACATAGACTATTTTCTTCTGGGAAACACTGTTGATGATGTCATTCAGGGATAGCGCCTTGGCAAGTTCAAAGCCAATAACGACTTCTCCCAGTGGCTCAATCAGTCCCCGCTCACTCCCTGAGGTCTTCTTCTCAATATTTTGTCCTTCTCGAAAGGCGATCATGCTGTAGTTCCCATAATGGATTATCTTCCCGAGCGATCTCTGAATCTCCTCTTCGGAATCGGTATTCACAATAGCGATGACTTTTTCCTGATTCAGAGGATTCTGTTTCACTGACATCGAGAGCCCGGACGGAGGCTGTTCCGTCCTGCCGAACAGACCTTTGAGAATAGCATTGTCAGAGCCGAGGACGATCACTGAGGACTTCCTCAGATCTTCATTCTTCACCTCGTTCGGTTTTTTCGCTGAATAATTTCTTTTCAGAAAAAATTCGGCCGCTTTAGAATAACGTGAAGTGTCTTTCCCGTCGGCTAGTACCAGCAACCCCTCATCCTCTCCGAGGAGTTTCGCAATTACTGGTGGAGTTTCATCACGAGAGAGGGTTCTGAATATATCATAGTTTTCATCAATGACGAGTTTCTCAGGTTTACCGTCAACAACAAGGCTGAAACGGTGCTTTTTCTCGGTTACCGGGAACGTCTGGTTCACCTCTCCTTTATCTGTCTTGACCGAAACGGGTACGTCGATGGTATAGGTCCGTTCATTTTGGATGATGTCGAAGGCGATCTGGGTCTGCAGACCCTTCGGATGTGTTTCGATATTGCCGATCTCTATGACGGGCGATCCCTTCTCCTTCACCCACTGTTTGAAAAACCAGTCAAGCTTCCTCTCAGTGACTGTCTCGAAAACCTTTCTTATATCATCCCATGATGTCTTCTGGAAACGCTTGGTCTCGACGAGATTCCTTAAGGATTGGGAAAACAGTTCGCTCCCAACGAGTCTCTTGAGCATATGAAAGACCATGGCAGATTTCCCATAGCCGATGGCCTTCGAAGCAAAATCGTCTCTGCTTTTGAAGTCCTTCAGAGACAATTCTTTTTCAGGCACAACATAGCTGTCATAATCGATAAGGATCTGTTTCCGATACTGCCAAGCTCGGCCTTCCTGCTCCTCGTAAAGGTGATCAGACAGGTATGTGGTCAGTCCCTCTGCCCAGTTTCCTTTCTCATAGTCTATATAAAGACAATTCCCAAGCCACTGGTGTAGTATCTCGTGTCCGAGGGATGTCTTCACGATAAAGGGAAGCCGCACAACATCCTGTCCGAGGAGGGTGAATGTCGGCAGGGAATAGCCTGTGGAGAGAAAATTTTCGACGATGGAGAATCTCTTGAAGGGGAATGGTCCGAGCATCGCCTCATAGAGAGTCAGGTAGTTCTTTGTATGTGCCAGATAGGTATCCGCAAGACCTATATCTTCAGGAAAGAAATAGGCATAGACATCCACACCGTTGAAGCTTTCTTTTTTGACTGCGAACGTGCTGGCGATAAGATTTAGATTGTCAACGGGATGGGGAAAGTTGAATGAGAAGATATCGCCTTCAGCACTTTTTTCTGTTTCAATGCTCTCTGCCTCTGAAACTGCCGAAAGGCCCGGAGGAATCAAGGCTCTGAGTCGGTAACGAGCAAGTCCGCCAGTGGAAGGATACCAGTTCCCGGTGAGAAGAATGCCTTTTTCGTTGATGATACATGGGCTATTTTCTCCGGAAAGGCACTCATACTCTATATCGATGACGCTGTTCTTTCCCGTCTTTATTTGCAGATCCCCGTCCTTGACAACAGGTTCTGTTGAACGGCCGTTGAGCTTCAGGGACCGGATTTTCAGGGATCCCGAATGGAGCACGGTCTGACCCTCTTCGTGGATCGTGATCATTGAAGTGCCCTTCAGCACTTTATTGTCCATATCAAAGGACACGGACATCGTAATTTCCGGAAGGTCTGCCGGGAAGGAAGGGAGAGGGGCGAAAAGGACAAGAAAAGGCGTAATAGCCAAGACTACGGTGGCGATGCATTGAAATCGTTGAAAAAATATCATCTTATGCGTTACCGATAGCATAAAAGAGATTACCTGGACTAAGCAAATGTGGACTTCATGTCAGCAAGCAATTACGATTTTGCACTGCCTTTCAGAGGACCTCAAAGATCTCAAATACATAAGACATTCCATAGACCGTTAAAAGAGAAGTGGGGACAGTTACGATCCCCACTTCCGCCCGGCTGTTCGTCCATTCTTCTATATCGCGACACTTCATTGTTAAGACTTATGGCATTTCTTGCAATCAGATAAATCGGAGGCCACACTCCCGTTATGACAGCCACCACAGAACTTTCCCTTATTCATCGCATCCATGGACATCTTGCCCTGGGTCTTCTTCATTGCAAAGAACTTTGTGTGGCAGTCCTTGCAGGTGAATACCGATGTATGGAATTTGTGGCTGAAGGCCACATTGCCGATACCCTCGACCTTATACACGAGTTCCTTATCGAATTTCTTCATCTCATGGCATCTCGCACATTCTGAGGAGGAGAAAGCCCTCTTCCCATTATGGCATTCACCACAGTATCTTCCCTTATAGATGTCATCCATGGTCATCTTCGTCGAACCCCTTTTCATCGGGAATATGCCGAGGTGGCATTGTTGGCATCCTAATTTCCCATGGAAATCATGGTTGAACCGGGCAGGGAAGCCTGACGTCGCAAAAGAGAATGTCTTCAGCTTGTGACAGCTTTCGCAGAGGGTTGTGTTGATCTTTACGGGATGATGCCCCGCAACCGGATGACACTGGTTACAGTGATATCCGGCATCCCTATGAATTACGTGGGGGAAGGCCCCCTTTGTCTGGGAAGAGAATCTGTCGTATGAATGACACCTGAAGCAGGGCAGTCCCAGCGTCGCATCATCCCTACTTACAATTCTTTCCTGCGGTTTCTGAGTCGTTTCTTCTTTGAAGTGAGACGAGCATGAGACAAAGAGAACGAACAGGCTAATGTATATAACCCACTTCATATTCTGTCCTCCATGCTGAGGCCTAAGAACTCTTTGGCTTCCCGGGGAATCCGGGATTTTCTTTCGCTTCCAGTTCGTATTCGAGCGGGTGTTCGTGTTTGAACTCCTCCATCGACATCTTTCCGGTAATCCAGAGCGTGTTCATGGGGAATTTATCCCATCTGAGGTGTTCATCATAAAAGTGAATGAAGAGGATGAACACAATGGCGAGGAGGGCCTCGTCGCTATGCAGAACGGTGAGGAGCTCCCATATCCAGTTCACACTCCACTGCGGAAAAAGGTACTGGGCCTTGGTGGGAAACGCCAGGGCCAAACCAGAGAGCCCGATTATCGCCATGCCCCAGAACACTGCCCAGTAATCGAATTTCTGCAGATAGGTATATCTTCCGTACCGGGGCTTTCTGTTGGTCAATCCGAAGAAGTAGAGGAAATTCTGTACCGCATCGCTCACATCTTTAGGGACAGGAACGATGGTTGTTATTGTATTGAATTTCGTTTTCCCGGTAGCAAGAAGATACAGCAAATACAGAACATGCCATAGGAAAACAAAGATCATGGTAACTCCTGCTGCCTTATGGATGATACCTGCCGTTTTACCCCCTCCCCATAACCTTATCCACCAGGCGGCGTGCTCAAGGGTCGGCTCAGAATACTTCAGGGACCAGCCGGTAAAGGCGAGGAGAAAGAAGGTAATGAACAGTGCGATGTGCTGAAGCCTGAAGACCAAATTAAAGCGAACATATTCTGCCGGACTCTCATTTGTCATGGGGTTCCTCCTTTTTCTTTCTCAAAACACGATCTCTTATTTCTGAAAAGGCATCGAGCGTAACATGGGCGACTATGAAGATAAAGACCGAGACGGTCAAAACGATGAGCATCTTCTCTGCATAGTAGGGAATGGGATTGCCTTTGCCGATGGGTTTATGAGTTATCGCCGTAACAAACTTTTCGTTGGCCCCCGGATGGCATCTCCCGCAGGTCGCCACCCTTCTTCCCCAGGAAACAGGGGATGCAGGGTCGTCCCACTTCTTGATAGCGTGTGAACCGTGACAATCTACGCACGTAGGTACGTCCGGATGGCCGAGCCTATACTTTTTCCCGTGAAAACTATCGTAGTATCTTTCCATGAGTTGTGGTTCGAGATTGTATTTTTTGTCCATAGCTTCATTTCCATGGCACCTACCGCAGGTCTCGACGATCTTCCAGCGGTTCACCAGGGATTCCTGAGATACGCCGGGCATGATGTAGTGAGCAGAGCCGTGACAGTCAAGGCAGAGGGCGCCGTCCTTTTGCTTCTTTACCATAACATTTATGCCATGCACACTCTCTGCGACCTCCTTGTAAATCTCGCTGTGACATTCGCTACATGCCGCATAAGCAATACGATCTATTTCGGCTTTGGAAGATATGCTGCTTGCTAAGTCCGTTATCGCCTTCGGAACCTCTCCGGTGGGTGTCTCATGAGGGTTTTCCTTATAGGTCATATGGCATTCGGTGCAGGCAATGCCATGAACGGATTTCGAAAAGCGATCTTCATCAATATGGAGTTGGATGAAGTAGCCCTTTTCTGTCTTGATCTTCGCTTTCATCGCGCTATGGCAGACAAGACAGGTGACCGTTTCTGCGTACACAGGCGGTGAGAGCAACAACACTGATCCTAGCATGAGCATTAACAAGGGTAAAAACGTTTTCATGTATCCTCCTTTAGAAGTGTGGCAGGCGATTCGTGCAACAGACAGGTAACCTTTCGAGGCCAAGCGAAAAATAATATGAAAAATGCGGTTAGGAGCCAGAAGGCGTTGCATAACGCAGCATGCCCTGCACAGGGGTTTGTTGTTTGTCTGATTCACTTTATTTCAGTAATCTCCACTTATAATTAACAGATTGGTTGATAAAACAAAAGAATTTTACAACGGAGGCTTCTGTATTTTCAACAAAAATATTCTGATCTTCCTGAGAAGGGAAGAAAGAACGGTTAGCCGCCCCGCCTGCGGGATGCATCCATGGACATGGTGGCACCGACTGCGGTGCGTCAGCAGAAGTCCAAAAAAATGACCAAGGCGGTGATGCTCGGGATAGCAAGAGGGTCTCTTTTGTTGTTCCCGCGTTTCTGTACGCAACAAAACTCTTTCGTTAGAAATAAAAGGGGAGGCTTTTACGCCTCCCCCGAGACTTCTCAGCAATTCTGGCACCAAGTTATTTAGCCTTTACGTGGGCGGATTCCTTTGCTGGCGCCTTCACCGCAAGAGCCCTTGTAACTGTCTCTGCCACGTATCCAGCAACTGTGCCCAATACGGAGCCGACCACGATGCTCAGAAATCCTATACAGGTAATCCCCACGATTATCCCTGCCGCCGTTACTAGCCTAAGCAAAGTCGTTGCCTGTAGCGGCCCCCCGAACAGGTGGCTCATCATCATCAATGTCCCATAGCTGCCGAAGTAAAACCCCGGGATTATCCCGAAGGCCAGAAACCCTATCACCCCTACCACTGCTCCCACCTTTGTCCCCATATGTACCATGCTTCTTTTCCCTTTCATCGTATTTTCCTCCTTTCCGTTGTCTTTCCCCCCTTATGAGGGAGTATGATTTCCCTTGCGTATGATTCCCAGAAAACCGGTGCTCTTTACTTAGTGCTTTACCTTTGCCTCCTCCGGCAGGGCCTTGCCGGATTTCAATGAATCAATAGCGCAGCCCGCGAGCCAGCCAAGGATGCTGGAACTCGCTATGAAGATAACGGCTGATACGAATATCCCCAGAAGCATCGAGATACCGACAATCAACCTCGGAAGCAGGGCCGAGGTTAAGGGCAGGCCGAAGATACCGCCCGCGATGTTCAACCCTACCACTCCGCCGATAAAGGAACCCGGAAGTAAGCCGATGACTGCGAATAAAACCAGACCTGCTCCTCCGCCAACGTACGCTGCCATTTTTGCTGTCTCTCCTGTTTTCATCTCCTCCTCCTCCCTCTCCTCTGTTTGTTCTTACCTACCATTAACGAAGCAGCTTCCATGCCAGATATAATACATTTAATTTAAAGGATATTTTACATAAAACGTTTTGCAATCTTGAGAAAACAGCCCTCCGCTTTCGCAACAGTGCAAAAAACAACGGTGTGGAAGAAATCAGCAACTCCGGAAATGAGACCGAGCAACCTGGCTCTTTTTTTTCTTCAGTAAAGCAGCGATGGACGACAGTAATATCCTTGTGTCCCATCCTGCAAGCACGGTCCTTAGGCCGCTATCCCAAAAAACAAAGCTAGAAGGATCGTCGAGTCTTTTTTGTTGTTCCCGAGTTTCTGCACTCAACAAAGCTCTTTCATCAGG
>DMNE01000216.1:0-4847 GCA_003453735.1 Nitrospiraceae bacterium
ATGATCATGATGGGGCTGAAGTTCATGGGAGATGTACCGTTCCGCGATGTTTACATCCATGCCCTCGTCAGAGACGCAAAGGGGGAAAAGATGTCGAAATCAAAAGGGAATGTGGTTGATCCCATTATCATGATCGATAAGTACGGGGCAGACGCCTTCAGGTTCACTCTTGCCGCCTTCGCAGGACAGGGGAGGGACATACGTTTCTCAGAGGACCGTGTTGAAGGATACCGATATTTCGTGAATAAATTGTGGAATGCATCACGATTTGTGATCATGAACGTTCTAACGATCAGCAGCCAACAGCCTGCAAGCGGTTCTACAGGACATGACCTTGCGAGCAAATGGATCCTGAGCAGACTCGCGTTGACCGCTAACGAGATCAATGCTGCGCTTGAAGAGTACCGGTTTAATGATGCTGCTAGCAGTGTCTATCAGTTTATCTGGCATGAGTTCTGCGATTGGTATATAGAGATGTCGAAGGATGTGCTTTACAGTGAGACGGAAGACAAATCAGGTACCGTAGCAGCTCTTCTTGCGGTTCTTTGTAAATCTCTTCAGTTGCTTCATCCCTTTATGCCGTTTGTTACAGAGGAGATATGGCAGAATATAAAGGGCTATACGACAGATCTTGGCGACAGCATCATGGTTTCCCGGTATCCCTCGAACCTCCCCAGAGACTATCAGTCAGAAGAAGAGATGTCCTACGTCATGGAGGCTGTTATAGGCATACGGAATATCAGGGGAGAGATGAATGTCTCGCCCGCTTTGGATGTGAGGGTTTTCATGAAGGTCTTTACGGACAAAGCGGCTGAAGTCTTGGAAGCCAATCTCTCCCTTGTCAAGCGGCTTGCAAAAGCTAAAGATGTAACGATCGGAAAGGAGATGGAGAGACCGAAGGGATCTGCCACAGCGGTAAAAGAAGCTTTCGAAATATATGTCCCGCTGGAAGGACTTTTGAATATTCCTGCGGAAATTGATAGACTGGTGAAAGAGAAAAAAAAGATAGAAGAGTCTTTGAGCCTGCTCGACAGAAAGCTTCTGAACGAAGATTTTTTAAAGCGGGCTCCCGCAGAGATCATCGAAAAGGAGAGGGCTAAGTATCAGGAACTTCTCCGAAGGGATGAGCGGCTCGATGACAGTATTAACCGATTAAAAGAAGCGGGGGTGGAAAATGGCTGATTGGGATGTGCGGGAGATGGAGAATAAAGATCTGGAATTTATCGAGGCTGAGTTTGTCACGATAAAGCAGAGCACTGTCAGGGCAGTCGAAGGGGGTCATGTAGAACTTCAGCAAGTGGGTGCCTTGAGCATTGATGGCGAACGGATTGAAATGGCACAGAGTGCATCCACCATCATTCGGGGCGGGGATGTCAGTCTCAATCAGAGTATGAGCATCCTTACGGTCGGGAATACGGCGAATTTACAGTACTCATTTTCTCCTCTTTGCCTGTCAGGGGAACACACCTCGGTGAGTGGAAGTGCCGTAGGCGTCGTGGGCGCCAAGACTCTGAAGGTGGAAAACACCGCAGCCCTTATAGTGATCGCCAATAACGTGCAAGGAGAGGTGACTACCCTCCTTGATTGGCGCTCAGCCTTGGCTGTCGGCGCAGTTGTCGGAGGGGTGTTAGGTATCATTTCCATCTTCAAGAGACAGTAGAGCGATGCAAAGAAAAAACAGCTGACTACCGGAAGGCCGAAGTCAGCGTTAAGAAGCACTACGGACGGCCGCAGATGACGGAGAAAAATGCACATACCGCTTCAAGTCAGAAATATCATTCGTCTAGCCCTCGAGGAGGACATCGGCCAGTGCGACATTACAACCACGCTTCTCATCCCTGAAGACCACATATCAAAGGCATTGCTTGTAGCGAAGGGAACATTCATTTTCGCAGGAATGCCCTTCGCTACAGAAGTATTTCATGCCTTTGACCGGCGAACCGAGGTCAGGGTCTTTCATGATGATGGCTCAAAGGTGAAAAAAGGCGATGTCATGGCCGAAATCGCTGGCAGGACGAGGGCGCTTCTTTCTTGTGAAAGGGTTAGTCTCAATATACTCCAGAGACTATCCGGTATTGCCACTCATACTAATGATTTTGTTACAAGGCTCAAGAATCTTGATGTGAAGATTCTTGACACGAGAAAGACAACCCCAGGGTTAAGGTTTATGGAGAAGTATGCGGTGAGAGTAGGCGGTGGCACCAACCATAGGTTCGGTCTTCATGACGGCATACTCATAAAGGACAACCATATAGAGGCAGCGGGAGGCATAACCAAAGCCGTCGATGCAGCTAAGAAAGCTCATCATCTCTCCAAGATAGAGGTGGAGGTGGCGAACCTCAAGGATCTCCAGGAGGCTTTGAAAGCAGGTGCTGACATTGTTATGTTGGATAATATGTCCCTTGATGATATGAAAAGTGCCGTTGGGATCGCCAAAGGAAAAGCCCTTATCGAGGCGTCCGGCAATATGACTATTGACCGGATTAGGGCTGTTGCCGAAACGGGGGTTAATTTCATATCGATCGGGGCTCTAACCCATTCCGCACCTGCTGCCGACATCAGCATGAAGGTCCTCGGGTGGGGAAAAGAGATCCAATAATTTTTCTTTTTGGACAGCGAGAGCATGTCACGAATCCTTTTTAAACTCTGCCAGTGCCTCGTTCTCGATGATACCCGGGAAGTATCGATATTTCGGCGAGAAATGCATTACCACCAGATTTCTGACTCCTGCCTTCCGCGCGATTTCTCCCGCAATCTTTGCGGTAATATGGTGTCTCTCAATGGCCCGCTCGATATCCTCATGGAGGAAATATGCCTCGCAGTACAAGGTGTCTGAAGCGTTAACAAATTCTATGACCTTAACAATATTTTTTTCCTCTGGGGATATGTCTGTTATGTAAGAGATCTTCTGTCCATAGGTAGTCTTAGCTATAGGAATAAGATCAGAGAATTGGAACACCTTCCCGTTAACCGTCAGAGGGGTATCTGGAGCAGCCGTACTTCGAATCATCCTCTTTAATTCGCCTAGCCACGGCCCGACAGGAAGATCCATACGGTTTAAGGCTGCCTTGTCAATGTTTATATGAAAATCCTCTTCAAGGGAGAATCCGAGACAGGGAGTTCCATGAGAGAGATTGATCGCCTTTACGGTAATCGGAGGCTCTTTCAATGCTATCTCATCGAACGGTTTTACGCCCATGTCGATCCTCTCAAATCTGTTTTCAGCAAAGAAGCTGGAATGTCTTATTTCTCTCCCAGTGATACTAAAGACCTCTATCTTTATCGGGTATTCCTCTATCACGTTCCATGTGTAACCCCTGAGTTTGCCCTCGACGCACTCTATGATATTTTCCGGCCCATAAACTCTCAGCGGCGTATCTCGCCGCAGGACTGCCCTAAGAAGGGTGTCAAATCCTATGAAATGATCGATGTGCGCATGGCTTACGAAAATATCGGATATCTTCTGGATGTCAGCAGGCCGCAGTTTATCTAAAGAGCCAGCATCGAAGAGGAATGCTCGCCTCTCACGTATCATTCTGACATAGAGTGAAGGGTCCTCCTGAGGAGCATTAACGAGTCTGTGATGAAATGAAGGTTTCATCTATAGGTATAAGTCTCGTCATTGAGGTTATAGTTTACAAGGACGATATCAAATCTGCAATAAGCATAGAAGAAGCTGAACTATATGCAGTTCAGTATCAGCATGGCTGGTAACAAAAAAGTGGTGCTTGCTTCTCCTCGTTCTCAGCGGTTTGAACATCTTGAAACACGGCTTGAGACCTTCGCTTTACGTCCTACGTCCTAAACCTTTCTGCTAAGTAAGAGAAGAGCAAGACCACCACTCTTGGTAATAAACCCTCTAGCTTCTTTATACTCCTGTTCAGAACCATTGTCAAGAACTTTTTTGAACTTTCCCGAGGCAAAATAGAAATATCCGACTTTCTTATAGTATCTAATCACCCCCACTTTTTTGTTATGGTGGAAACTCATAGAAATTCGCTTAGGGTGGTATAATAATAACTTTTGAGATTAAATAGTTATTAGGATAATGTATCCTAAAGTGATATAATAATAAATTAAACTTAGGGTGGACATAGCAGACTACAGAAGTTTTTTCTGAGCCGCCGAATTAATCATTGTGGAGGATGTATGCCAGAACTGAGAAGGGATCCTATATCGGGTCGATGGGTTATCATAGCTATAGAGAGGGGGAAGAGACCGACAGATTTTGCGTCACCTCCGGTACAGAGAAGGAAGGGCGGATTCTGTCCTTTCTGTCCGGGCAACGAGTATACAACCCCGCCGGAGATAATGGCTTTTAGGCCATCACCCAGCCAGCCTAATAGTGCGGGCTGGACATTACGGGTCATGTCAAATAAGTTTCCTGCCCTGCAGGTACAGGGGGATTTGAATAGGGCAGGCGAAGGAATGTTTGATAAGATGAATGGGGTAGGTGCCCATGAAGTTATCGTGGAGACACCGGACCACCATCTCTCTCTCTCCATGATGTCTTCGAGGGCTGTTGAAGATGTTCTCTGGGCATATTATCTCAGACTGACAGACCTCAAAAAGGACGTACGGTTTAAATACGTCCTAATCTTTAAGAATGAAGGCGATGCGGCGGGGGCATCCCTTGAACATACGCATTCGCAGCTCATTGCCATCCCGATTGTCCCCAAGCACGTCAAGGAGGAAGTGGAATCGGCGAGATATTATTATGAATTTAAGGAACGTTGCATATTCTGCGATGTCATCAACCAGGAAAGAGAAGATGGCAAAAGGGTTATCTATGAAAACTCAGGGTATGTCGCTATAGCTCCCTTTGCCCCCAGGGCGCCGTTCGAGAC
>DMNE01000216.1:4985-22084 GCA_003453735.1 Nitrospiraceae bacterium
GTGGGGTTCAGGTTTTTATATTAATCCAACACTCCCGGAAGAAGCGGCAAAATTCATGCGAGAGGCAAAGATATAACTTGGAGATTGACATGGGTAAGGTGCGTGCTCAGCGACTGCTGATTCTTTTTCCTGTTATATTAGTGCAGGCCTCAGGATGAAGATTCTCATTGCGGCCTCTGAAGCGGTACCCTATGCGAAGACCGGCGGCCTTGGTGACGTCATCGGCTCACTCCTGAAGGAATATGGAAAGATGCGGCCTCTTAAGGTATCTCTCATTCTTCCTCTTTACAGCTGGATACGAGAGAACTTCCCCCTTATTGATACCGGTATATCGGTAAATATCCCTATAGGATCTGGTTGGTATGGAGGAAAGGTCTGGTCGCATGGATCATCGGTGTATTTTGTCGAATGTAATGAATTTTTCGACAGGCCCGAACTCTATGGAACCTCGCAGGGTGATTATCCTGACAACGCCAAACGGTTTGTTTTTTTCAGTAGGGCCGTCCTTGAGACATGTATGGCAGCGGGATTGAAACCTGATGTTATTCATTGTAACGATTGGCAAACGGGCCTCATCCCCTTATATCGGAAGACATTTTACAACAACGACTTCTTTAGCGAGACCATAACCGTGCTGACCATCCACAATCTCGGCTATCAGGGTTTGTTTCGTGCTTCGGACCTAGTGCTCACCGGTCTTGGCTCGGAGTGGTTTACCCCTGAAGGTATCGAATTTTATGGAAAAGTCAACTTCCTCAAGGGGGGCTTGTTAACTGCAGACATCCTGACGACGGTGAGCAACACATATGCGCAAGAGATACTCACGCCAGAATACGGATTCGGACTCGATGGGGTATTGAGAAAGCGCTCTTCTGACCTATTTGGCGTGTTAAATGGAATAGATACAGAAGAATGGGATCCCAGAAAAGATACCAATATCCCCACAAATTACGGGCTCTATGATATTGCAGGAAAAGTGGCGTGTAAGAAAAAGCTCATGCAAGAGTGTTTGCTGGAACCCGGCGACAGAAATGCACCCCTTGTCGCCATCGTTGGAAGACTATCGCAACAGAAAGGTCTCGATATCCTTATTGAAGCTGTGGATGACATCATCACGATGGGCGCGGGACTGGTTATATTCGGCAAGGGTGATGAAACGCTTCATGGACGGGTTCTCGAGATTGCCGAAAGACATAGGGGAACAGCCTTTGTGAAGATAGGGTACGACGAGTCCTTAGCACATCGCATTTATGCAGGAAGCGATATATTCCTCATGCCTTCACGGTATGAACCTTGCGGGCTCGGGCAACTGATTGCTATGAAGTATGGCACGATACCGGTTGCGAGAAAGACTGGGGGGCTTGCCGATACGATAACTGACTATGACCCCTCAACAGGCTACAGCACAGGATTTTTGTTTGAAGAACATAGCGCATCAGCTCTGAGGAAGTGCATGAAACTAGCACTCTGTGTCTATGCGGAAAATAGGGGATGGAAGCAGATGATCTTGCGGGCAATGGAAATGGATTACTCATGGGAAACCTCCGCAACAAAGTACATAGAATTGTATACCAGGGCCCTAGAGGTAAAAAAGACCTTGAAGAGGTGATATGACCATCAAGACAAAACTAAAAGTCTTTGTAGTGTTCTTTCTTTTGGTGTCTTTGGCGTTCGCCTCGGGCAGTCTCGTTATCTTCGACCGCCTGAACAGCAACTTAGTAGTGCTCAGGTCATCCGTTGAAGAACACAGACTCTGCAACGATCTGGAGTCATCCATTGAGAACCTTTTAAAGGCTGCAAAACAGTGGGCGATTACCGGTGATAAGAAATTCAAGGAAAGGTATCGTGATGCTCTCAATGATATTGATACGGATTTCATGAAGCTCCGCGAAGCGGCAAAAGACAAGGTAGCCATCGAAGCTGTGAGGGTGGATTTTGAGGCACTCAAAGAAGTCGCTCATACGGTGATGCTCGTTGAAAAACCAGTAGGAAACATGGATGCCATTTTTGCGTTGCGCAGACTCGAGGCGAGCGAATCAGAGTTACAGAAGGGATTGAAGGCGATGTACCAGAAATCTCTCAAGGAAGTTTCCGATGCCGGCAGCAAGGAGAAGATAATTCAGCAAGAAGTGATGTATTATCTTACGCTTCTCCTGGGCATCAGTTTTCTTGCATTTGTGTTCCTTGCTTTCTTTATACGAAGGATGATCGCCGTACCCTTCCATGATATGTTGACGGCAACAGACAAGATAATTTCCGGCAACCTCAACTATCGGATTTCCTCGAAGAGAAGCGATGAATTCGGCATCATTGCTAACCGTTTTGATACCATGGTTGAAAAATTACAGAGTATCAGCGAGGAGAATGAAGATCTGTATCTTTCCACAAAGAACCAGCTGCAGAAACTGAGGGCGATGTATGAGCTCGCAAAGGCTATCACTTCGACCCTTGATCTCCATGAACTCTTGAGCAAGATGACCGAAGAGGCTACGAGGTTGTTTCATGCCAAGGGTTGTGTGATTCGGTTGATCGAGGACAATAAATTGGTTGTGAAGGCCTCATTCGGCGTACCAAAGGAGGTCGAGGGCATGCTGACACTCCCCATAGGCGAAGGGCTACCTGGAAAGGTAGCCAGTGAGGGAAGGGCGATTCTTGTGGAAGACTTCGCGGCGCTGTCCCCTGAATGGAAGATACCGCATCTGGATGCAACGTCCGCAATGAATGTGCCTCTGAAGGTCGGCTCTACTGTTATTGGCACCTTTGCCCTCTACGACAAAATGGTATCCGGTGGAAAGATAATCCCCTTTTCCGGTGATGACCTTGGCACAGCGGAAGGGTTTGCCTCTCTATCGGCTATCGCTATTGAGAAAGCGAAAATGTTTGGGGCGGAACTCATGAAGGAACAGCAAGCCATCGAGGCGAAAAGGAAGCTGGACGCCCTTTTTGAGAGTGTGCAGGGCGGGATTATAAGCCTAAGTAAGGATTACATGATTACCTCGGTAAATAAGTTCGTTGAGAGATGGGCTGGGATTCAGGCGGATGACATGGTGGGGAAAAACTGCGTGGAAGTCTTTCATGGGAGAAAAGGTATCTGTCCTCACTGCGTTGCCCAGGTAACCTGCGAGACCGGTGAGATCAATACCATAACTCAAGTGAGCGGGCTGAACTACGCTGAGCTGCAATCATATCCGATTAAAGATGAGGAGGGTAATATCACTGAATGCGTCGTCTATATCCAAGACATTACCGATAAGGTTCTCTATCAAGAGGAAATGCTCGCTCTTTACAAAGAAGGCACCCAGACAAAGGAATACCTTGAGAGTCTCATAGAGAACTCTGCCGACGCAATTGTGACCTCTGACCTCAACGGAATCATCACCTCATGGAATCAGGGTGCTGAGCGGATATATGGTTTTAGCGAGACGGAAGCAGTGGGGATACTACTGCCGTTCGTGCCAGATTTTTTGAAAGAGGTGGAGAGACAGTATACGGAAAGGGTCAGGAACGGCGAAGTGCTTAAAGATATCGAAGCTGTGCGGCAAAGGGCAGACGGCTCAATTATAGCGGTGAGTCTAACGCTTTCGCCCATAAAGGACGCGTCAGGAGAGATCATCGGCATAAGTGGAATATCCAGAGATATTTCAGAAAAGAAGCGGGTAGAGAAGGAATTGATCAGGAAAAACCATGAACTCTCGAGGCTCTTTTTTATCAGTTCGGCGATGCGTAGCACCCTCGAACTTGATCGCCTCTTGCGGATGATATTAACTGCTGTAACTATGGGAGAAGGACTCGGGTTTAACCGTGCGGTACTTTTCCTAGTTGATGAGGAGAAGAATATCCTCAAGGGCGCCATGGGTGTGGGTCCTGCCAGTTATGAAGAGGCTGGAAACATCTGGGAAAGACTTTATATCGAAAAGCGGACTCTTAAGGATGTGATGCAGGAGATAGAGACGGGGGCGCTGCGGAAAGATTCTTTTCTCGACAGACTGAGTGTGGGCATAGAGATTCCCATTGAGAGCAACTGCGTCTTGGCCTATTCGGTAAGAGAGAAGAGGCCGTTCAATGTGGTTGATGTCAAGAACGAGCCTCTCGCAGACCTGGTCCTCATCCAACAACTCGGAACAGAGGCGTATGCCGCCATCCCCCTGATATCGAGAGATAAGGTCATCGGTGTGCTATGGGTTGATAATCTCTACAACAAGAGACCAATAACCGATGAAGACATGCAATTTCTGAGCGCCTTTTCGAATCAGGTGGCGGCTGCAATTGAAAGCGCGAAACTTTTTGAAAAGGTCTCCTTCGCAGAGGCTGAACTAGAGAATATCTTCAGGTCCATATCGGATATGGTCTACTTTACCGATATGAATTATACCATCAAAAGCATCAATAAAGCAGTTGCAGAAAGGTTTGGCATGCCTGAAAAAGATATCGTCGGTAAAAAATGCTACGAGATCTTTCACGGCATGAATGAGCCCTGGCGGGAATGTCCACATCAGAAGACAATCATGGCGCAGACAGCTTCTGTCGAAGAAATCGAAGATCCCCATTTAGGGGGATATTTCCTCACATCCACTTCGCCCATATTCGATACATCAGGCAAGTTTATGGGGACAGTGCATATCGTCAGGGACATCACTGAGATAAAGCAGATCCAAGAGAGATTGGCCACCTCTGAGAGAATGGCTGCCCTTGGAGAAGTGGCGGCAAAGGTCGCCCACGAAATCAGGAACCCGCTGGTGTCAGTCGGTGGATTTGCCCAGAGGCTCGAGAGCAAGCTTGACGGCAATCTCAAGGAGTACGCAACGATAATCATCAATGAGGTGAGAAGGCTCGAGGCGATACTGAAAGACATACTTGGTTTTGTCCGGGAGGTGAGGTTATCCAAGACAACAGTGAGTATCAACGAAATTGTCAGCGAGATCTTTTCCCTCGTCGAATCCGAGCTTGCTGACAGAAGCATTCATCTGAAGACCAGCCTGGGGGACATTGCAACGACGCTGTTGGATCCTGACCGGGTAAAGGAGGCCTTCCTGAATATTATGAACAATGCAATTCAGGCCGTCGGGATGGAAGGTGAGATCACCGTTAAAACGTATCAATGGAACGGGTATGTTGTGGCGGAGGTGAATGATACGGGATCGGGTATTGAGGAGAAAGACCTGCCGTTCATCTTTGATCCCTTCTATACGACAAAGCCGACAGGCACTGGTTTGGGTCTTGCCATAACACGCAGGATAGTCGAAGAACACAGAGGAAGGATAGAGGTAAAGAGTAAAATGGGAGAGGGTACGACTATAAAAGTTTTCTTACCAAAGAGAAAGGAGGGATTATGAAAATACTGATCGTAGACGATGACCAGCACATCCGAAGACTTTACAAGGAGGAACTGGAGGACGAGGGATACGAGGTCGTTGCGGCAGCCACAGGAAACGAAGCGATCGAGTTGTTTGAGAAGGAGAATCCCGATCTTGTGACGCTCGACATCCTCATGCCCGATGTAGACGGGATAAAGCTCCTGAGACAGATGAAGGAGAAGAAGCCCAGGATACCCATAATCATGTCCACGGCGTACGATTACCGCGATGACTTTGCTGTCTGGGCCTCCGAGGCGTATATCGTCAAATCCGCAGAACTGGCAGAGCTGAAAGCAACCATAAAAAAGCTCCTGAGCAAAAAGTGATGCTCCAGACGATCAAGGCTGAATCACCTGTCTATGGCGGGTATGTGATCGGAAGGGATGGCAAGATCGTATTTATCAAAGGCGCTATCCCAGGTGAACTTGTAGAGGTTTCCTTCGAGGAGAAGAAAAGAGACTACTGCCTGGCCTCCGTCAAGACCATTCTTGAACCTTCTCCGTTCAGGAGGCAGCCACCGTGTAAAGTGTTCGGCATGTGCGGTGGCTGTCAGCTGCAATTTGTGGAGTACGAAAGACAGATATCTCTAAAGGAAGAGATCATTCTTGACACCATGAGACGCATTGGAGGCGTGGACGTACAATTGATGTCGTCATTGACGGAGGAAGAATTTCGCTATAGGCACAGAATTCAGTTTAAGATTTCTCGGCAAGGAGAGATCGGTTTCTACCGGGAGGGAACGAGAGAGGTCATCGCCGTCGATGAATGCCCTGTTTCGGTCGATAAAATAAACCATGTTCTGCAAGGATTAAAGACCCTTGACCTTAGAGGCGTCAAGGAAATACAGGTCATCGCAGGCGATACGGTGGCGGTTCTCATAAAAGGGAAGAGCTCAGAAGCTCTCGACCAACGGCTCTTGGATATTGGCATATCAGGTATCGCACTTGAAAATGGCGAATCGCTGGGAAAAGATTTTATTACCCTTGATCTGAACGGGCTGAAATACACGGTCACCCCCTGGAGTTTTTTCCAGAGCCATTGGCATCTCAATACAAAAGTGGTGGACGCTGTGATAAAAACACTCGGATTCCTTGGGGAGAAAAGAATCCTCGACCTCTATTCGGGAGCCGGGAACTTCTCTTTGCCGTTGTCCAGGGATGCCTTAGAGGTGGTTGCCATTGAGGAAAATGAGCATGCGATTGAGGATGCACAAAGGAACGCCTCACTGAATGGAATAAAAAACTGCAGGTTTATTCCGACATCGGTGGAGAAGATATTGAAAGACAAAAAGAAACACAGGGGTGCTGCCCTTTTCGGGGATGCCCGGTATGATATCGTCGTTGTCGATCCCCCCCGGCCTGGGTTACCAAGTGACTGCCTCCAAAAGCTTATGGAGATTGAGAGTAAGACGATTGTCTACGTATCCTGTAATCCGGCTACTTTTGCAAGGGACGTAAGAAAGATGAGGGAGAAGTATGAGATAGAATCTCTCCACCTTATTGATTTTTTCCCGAATACCTATCATATTGAGTCCCTCGCGATTCTAAGTCTGAAATGAAAAAGGACAAGACAAAATGAAGGAGGGGATTCTCGCTTCGAATGAGCAATCAAGAAACGTTCACAGAGGTTTGTATCACTATGCTGAAGGTGCATATATAATTGTTGATGGTGGTATCATCAATTCCATTGATACGCTTACGAAAGATATTAACCGCCTGCATATAGCCGCCACATGGAGAGACCTCATCAGCCTCTCCGTATGGAAGGAAGATCCAAAGACAGGTGATCTCTTTGTTCTCCTCAAGAAGATTGGAATCAGAACAGAGGAGTTGCTTCTTTTCAAGGATTCCGACATCGGGGATCTGTTGCCCTGGCTTTATTATGGCAAACGGTTTGAAGTACTCAGAAAGATATGCCGCACTGCAACAGTGAATGTTGAGAACCATATGTCCAGGAACGATATCCGTGTTTGCTGTCACCTCACCTCAGAGGAACCGCATTGCATAATTGCCAGCAGTCTTTGAAAATGCTGAACGTCTCCGTGAGAGATGGGAGTTAGGGAATGAAGCGCAAGATATATCTTGACAGCAAGCCTTTGCCTGAAGCCATAGAGAACTGGCATGAAAGGCTTCGTCGGGAAGGTCTGGACAGGCCCCTCCCGCCCGAAAGAATAAACGTAATAGATTCCCTCGGCAGAGTGACTGCAGAGGCGGTGAGTGCGAGAGTTTCCTCTCCCTTCTATCACGCTGCGGCCATGGACGGTTACGCTGTCAGGTTCAAGGAAACCTTCGGAGCCTCTGAAACAACCCCGATACGGTTAAGAATCAA
This sequence comes from Nitrospiraceae bacterium, assembly GCA_003453735.1. Taxonomy (GTDB): domain Bacteria; phylum Nitrospirota; class Thermodesulfovibrionia; order Thermodesulfovibrionales; family UBA9159; genus UBA9159. The sequence goes on from DMNE01000216.1 coordinate 12,668, forward strand.
CGATCAGGCGACCTCAGTGGATACCGGCGATCCGATGCCCGAAGGCTTCAATGCTGTAATCATGATAGAAGATGTGCGTATCATCAGAGGTAAGAATATCTCATCCCACCGTCTCCCTCTATCAGAGGAGAGTCAAGAGGGGGATGATGATTCTCGGTCGGAATATATCGAGATCCTTGAAGCAGTCACGCCTTGGCAGCATGTGAGGACTATCGGAGAGGATATTGTTGCCACTGAATTGATTCTTCCTGAGAACCATGCAATCAAACCTGTGGATATCGGTGCATTGCTTGCCGGTGGGCATTCAGAGATTATGGTGAGGAAAAGACCGAAAATCGCGATCATCCCTACAGGGAACGAAATTGTTGAACCTGGAAGCCCGTTAATGAAAGGAAACATCATTGAATACAATTCAAGGGTTCTCAGCAGCCTCGTTACCGAGTGGGGTGGAGAACCGTTGCGTTTTCCAATAATCCGCGATAACATCGATGAGCTTAAGGACGCAATTTCAGATGCCTGTAGCACGTGCGACATGGTCGTTGTCAATGCGGGTTCCTCCGCCGGGTCTGAGGATTTCACTGCGCGATCTATCAGCGAACTCGGTGAAGTACTAATCCACGGGGTTGGGATAAAACCTGGGAAACCCTCGATACTCGGCATTGCGAAAGGAAAACCTGTATTGGGGATCCCCGGTTATCCCGTTTCTGCATACGTCGCCTTCACCCTCTTCGCAAAACCATTTCTCTATGCCTGGCAGTGTTTAACAATGAGGGAACCCGAAAGAACAAGAGCCATTCTATCAAGACAGGTGGCGTCTTCGTTGGGACAGGAGGAGTTCGTCAGGGTGAAGGTCGGTGTGGTGGGAAATAAGACAATTGCAACACCGTTAAGCAGTGGCGCTGGCGTGATTATGTCGCTAGTGAGAGCCGACGGTATGGTGCGAGTCCCTTCCCTTTCTGAAGGAATCGGTGCAGGCAGAGAAGTTGACGTGGAGTTGATGAGGCCCAAGGACGAAATAAAAAACACCATCGTCTGCATCGGCAGCCATGATAATGCTCTCGATGTTTTGTCAAATTTATTAAAGAAAAGATATCCTGCGTACTCGTTGTCTTCAGCCCATGTCGGATCCATGGGTGGCCTCATTGCGCTGAAAAGAGGGGAAGCCCATCTGGCTGGAACTCATCTCCTCGATGAAGAAACAGGGGTGTACAACATCCCCTTTGTCCGCAGGCTGCTTCCCGACAGAAGAATCGTTCTCGTCAACCTTGTTTACCGGCAACAGGGGTTGCTAGTAAAGAAGGGCAATCCGAAGAATATTAGAGGGTTTGAAGATCTCCTAAGGGACGAGGTTGTATTTATCAATAGACAATCAGGGGCCGGAACGAGGCTCCTGACCGACAAGCATCTCAGGGAACTGGCGATAGAGCCTTCTCGGGTGATGGGATATGAGCGGGAAGAATATACTCATATGGGGGTTGCTTCAGCAGTTTTGACCGGCATTGCGGATACAGGGCTTGCGATACGTGCTGCTGCAAATGCTCTAGAATTGGATTTTATCCCTGTGGCAAGAGAACGCTATGATCTCGCTGTGCCCCATGACTTCATGGAATCGGATATGATCAAGGCTCTTATCGAAATAGTCAGGGAAGATGAAAGCTTCAGAAATACCGTTGTCGGCCTCGGAGGATACGATATTACTGATATGGGGAAAGTAATGTATGAATCATAAACCCCTTGCATTCCTATGGAGCGTTGACTTAGATATCCCTTCTCCTTCTGAAAAGACTGCGGATGTTGATAGACTTTTAGATACGCTCAGCAAGGTTGGGCTGACTGATGTGAAAATCCCTTTGCAGGTCATGAGGAGATTGCCCAGAGAACTTCGTAAGAATAACTATCGCCTGCACCTTGCCATCGGTTTTTACGGTGATAGTCTGCAAATACTGGATGTCTCGAGAGAAATACTGTATGGTCTGGCTGTTGATATCGGCTCTACAAATATTGAGTGTTCGCTCATCAATCTTGTCAGTGGCGACAAAATTGATGAAACCAGTATCGAGAATCCCCAGATAAGATTCGGAAATGATGTGCTCGCAAGGGTTCAGAGGGCGATGATAGGTGAGTCGTCCCTTTTACACCAAACGCTTTTAGAGGGTCTCAACACGCTCGTAAATATGGTGTGTACTAGGAACAATATTTCTGGCGAGGACATTCTGGGAGTGAGCATTGCGGGCAATACAATAATGTCTCATTTCTTTTTGGGTCTTGATGTGACGAACATTCCGCTCAGCCCCCATATTCCGGCAGTGAACCGTTCTCTTTTCCTGAGCGCAGAACAGATTGGCCTGTCTGTCCATAAGAATGCCGTTGTCTATATCTTTCCGAATGCGGGTAGTTATGTCGGAGGGGATATCATCAGCGGCATGATTTCTTCAGGCATATATAAGGAGGATCAACCTTCGTTATTTATTGATGTCGGCACTAACGTCGAGATAACACTTGGATGCAGAGACTGGATCATGGTAGGCGCTGGAGCTGCTGGACCTGCCCTGGAAGGAGGTGTCGCACTCATAGGAAAGAAAGCCGACAGGGGGACGATCTCCGAGGTGAGAATAGACAGACTCAGTAAGAAAATCGAGTTGAATGTCATATCGGGTGGTGAGCCTTCAGGGATATGTGGGTCTGGTCTTATTGACCTTATTTCCGAGATGTTCTCTGCTAATATCATTGATCAGGCCGGGAAGTTTACAGGCTTAGGAAGCGGGATCATAGAAAAAGACGGAGAAAAGGTTTATCAGCTTTACAAAACGGATACGAGAGAGCTCAATCTGAGAGAGGCAGAGATAAAGAATTTTCTTCTTTCGAAGGCCGCCATGTTCTCCTTCCTCTATGTCTTTGTGAGATCGGTAGGGCTGACATTCAGTGATATAAGAAAGATTTTTATTGGAGGTGCACTCGGTTGCAATATCAATCTTGAAAAGGCGATTACTATCGGCATGCTTCCTGATATGCCGAGAGAGAGATTTGTTTCCCTTGGGAACTCATCGCTCAGAGGCGCAGAGTTGGTATTGCTTAACAGGGATTTGACTATAGAGATCGAAGGCATGATCCCCATGATAACGTACAGGGAAATGAGCGAAGATGTTGAACTAATGAATGTATTCGCGGGTGCCCTCTTTATCCCCCATACTGACTGCAGTCTCCTGACAAATTGACGACGGGGTCAACGTGAGGGATAATCGTCGATATGAGGGTGCCGGCAAATCAATAAATGGAACCATCAAGAGTCGATTAGCTCAAATAGCAACCGGTATTAACGTTTACGGTTTGACAGTCATATAGCCATTACCTGCAAGCATTAATTTCCTTCGCAGTGCCGAAGCGACCGAAGGCTTGCAGCCACAGGACGTAATTGAGGGTCTTAGCACTCATTTCAGTGCTGACCGACTCTGGAGCAATAGCATGAACGGTTATTCTCCCCGGCCAGAAGGAAGGCATTCCAGTACCTTCCATCAACTCTGCGCTCGCACTTGCCGGTTTCAAAGCAGAGGGGATGAGGATAAGGCATCTCCCGATGAAATGGAAGGCGGTCAAAGAAGAGCCGCTAAAAAGTACCTCATGGAAAAGACGCCGTGCAAGCCGGGACCCCGACGGCAACAGCCAGCGTGGTCACAATCGCATACAGCGAGAGCTTGAATATTGCAGTGAGTCATGATCGGCTTTATCCGTCTCATCATGATTCGTTAGTATGCATCAATTTACTGGCCATATTTTCTTTTTCACATCAAATCGAGCAAATTTTTTTTCTTTCTTTTGATGAATTTTAACAATAAATAGGCCGATAGAAAAATGATGAAGACAAAAATTACCGCGTATTTAATCTTGCTAGTGTCAATGCCTATATCTTTCAGACCGTGACCTCCCACATACCCTATTGAAACCATAACGGCAATTGTGAAGGTAACGGTAAAAGCATCTGTTAAGAGGAATTTCAGAGGATGCATCCTCATGATACCCGAAACAAGGAATATCTGAGTCCTTAAACCAATGAAATGTCTTCCAAGCAGTATAAAGAAGATACCTTTTTTTTTGAACTTATCTTCAAGCACTGCAAGCCTCTCCGGAGGCAAAAACCTGTGAAACCACTTGTGGCAAACAGCCATGCGACAATATTTTCTGCCAAACAAATAAAGAATAAAATCTGCTATCAGTACTCCTACGTAAACAACAAATAGAGCGGTCGTTGGTTTCACAAAATTTCCTTGTATCAAGAAACCACACAAGATAAACGTAGCATCTTCGGGAAAACAAGGAACTCCGACACCGCCGAGAATGAGCAGGAGAAAGAGTCCGATGTAAGGGTAATTTTCTATTATCGCTGTTATTTTATTACCCCTTTTTTTCTGGTGTGCCTTGTGGAATGGTCTCTTTTTCCACTTCCGCTGTGTTCTGAGAGATAGTTTCTTTCTTCATCTCTAGGGTGTCTTGTGGGGCAATTTCTTTCTTGACTTCTGCATCTGAATCTTTATCATCACCAGACATAGCTTTTTTAAATTCCCTTATGCTTTTCCCAAGTCCTTTACCCAGTTCTGGCAGTTTACCCGGACCGAATATTATCAAAGCTATCACAAGTATTATAATCAAGTGCATTGGTTGAAAAATTCCTTCAAACATATGGTTCACCTCCCCCCATGAGTCTATATATTCTCTATATATATTATATTATAGTATATAGGACAATGTGAAACTTTCTTCAGGAAAGGTATGATCTGTCTGTCCAAGCAAATAGGATGAGTTGAGGTTTATGATCTTACCTTACAGTCTCTGGGGAGACTTACCCTGCCGAGCTTAACTGTCTCCCTGAAGGAACAGTCTCTATCCTCTGCATCACCATGGCACATCCATTATTATCAATCTTACGTCTGCCACCGGACTCATCATGCTTGCCTTCCCAGAGAGCGTGTAGTCTCATCTTGATGAAAGGGTGGGGCTATCAAATTCATAGCCTGTGTTGTTTTTCCCAGTCTCGAAGTTCTTCGCATAATAGCGTATTTTATTATACTGATCATACCTGAACCACGGTGCACAGGAGTGGTTGTCCCTTCATCCTTGCTCACAAATTTAGGGAACGAGTCAAAAAGCAATGTCAAATAAATACACCTTTAACCAAGAAACAGATTATTCGACTATCTGTCCTCTCTTGTTCAGTTAATCGTATTTGTCTCCATATACTAAGAACTTGGTCTTTGCTGCACTTCCGGTTTGGTTCATAAAGCTCTTTCACGGACACCATTATGGTATTACCTTGGCAATAGGAATAGGCAATGGTTCTTGAGGGTAACGTTTCGGCCGACGATAAAAGAAAAGTTCGCCGTAAACAATATGCAGCACGAAATAGTTGTATTGTCGGGATGTTTTTTTCACAATCATAATCCCATCTTTCGTTTAGGCTGTGCACCATTACAACGGCTGCAATAAACTTCATATTCTTCGTCAACTGGTTTTGCTCTACTTCGCGCGGTAATATCACCGCAACGAAAGAGCCTCAGGCATAGTTTGTTGCCGGCAGATTCCCTCTTGGAATTGGATAGAAAAAAAAAGATTTTTGTTTCCCTCTTTTAGAGGGATAAGGGATCTTCCCTTTTCATTCGTTCAAACTATTTGTTTTAAACAGTTGAATGCCGTTGAAATACGCTAAACTTGCGCGTACTGACTGCCGCGCCAGTGAAAAACCCGGTACCTCCCACAACAAGAAGCGCTACAAGGCTAAGAACAGCGGTATATGTCCCGGTCAAAGCTACGATTCCAAGCACTACGGCGCTTAAGCCGAGCAGAAACTCTACTCCAGCCGCAGCCTTCATAGCTTCATGGGTTATTCTCTTAAACTTCGCGTTTTCCTCTATCCCTTCGAGTTCAAGAGCGTTCAGAGGAACCGTAATCCCGCTACTGAACATCAAAGTGCCACCGTAAACAATTACGGCAACAGGCACCAGGTACATCGGATACAGCTTGAGAAGCGAGAGAATTCCCAGAACAGGCCTGCTATTCCACCGACAACTTCGGAAGTCAGACCTAAGCCAAACTCCGCCTCATCCAGACGGTCGCTGCTGGTTTCGGCAAGAAGTTTCGAAAACCGCATTGAAATGACTTCGCCTTCAAGAAGGAAAGCCGCTGCCATGACAATGGTCGCTAGAGCGAGCATCAAAGCTGGCATTATGCCGGACAGGCCCAGCAGCGTCAGAACGATGACAGCCGCCACTGGCAACTCCCTCAGCTAGCGAGTCACTCAATCCCGTCTTCGCAGATTTTATCTCTTCAGTGTGTCCAATGGTAGTTGCAACCATTCACACCATCTTTCGGTATGTATTATAATGCATATTCACAGTTGGGCAACCGATGGCATATAGACTAGCTTCTTGATTTTACTGCAATTTTGATCATTACAGAGCATCTCTACTCTTTTTCTTAGTGAGAGTACCGTATGCTTCTCAGAGGTCGGTCTATTTGGCTAATATAAGGTTGCAAAAAAAAAGACATCAAATACTTATCAATTTTCCGAATAGCCAGCCGCTGTCGGCTGTTGAATGACTTATTCGGGCAGTCTTCTAGGGGGATCAATAATATAAGGCTTATTCAAAAACGGCGAAAAGCTGTGAGGACAGTTGGTGCAATGATACATTGGAGACTGGTAACGTATAGTGATCTATACTCTCTGGCCTCATCCCTTGTATTCTTGCCGGCCTGCACGGGCGTACTACCTGCGCATCTCTTCTACGAGGGACCCCGAAGGGTCGTCCTTGCATGTGTCCTAGTCTCTAGGGAGGTGTGCGGTATGCAAGCGTCCAATCTCTTCCGAAACATAATCCGAGATTGATTGAGAACACAACCATCTTGAAAGAAGGATCGGAAGACGTCCGGAAGAACGCCCTCCTTAGGGGAAAAACTTGAGTCCGCTATTTTCCAATCTTAGTCTGCAAAATAAGCTGTTTGATTTTTTCAGCATCCGGCGCATTAGGCGCAAGCTGCAAGTATTTCTCAAGTTCTCCTTTTGCCTCGGCACCTTCCTTCAGGTCAAGGGCCAGGACTATGCCCAAATTCTTGTGCCCGTTGAGGTGGTTAGGGTTTATCTGAAGCGCCTTTTTGTATTCTTCTACCGCCTTATTCGGGTTTCCAAGATTCCGGTAACATGTTCCCATATCCACTCGCACATCGACATTCTTTGGCTCAAGATCAAGTGCCTTCTGATAAGAATCTGCAGCCTCACTGTAACGTTCTGAATCCATAAGGATATTCCCGAGTTCGATCCAGGCATTAACATTCTTGGGATAGTTCTTGACGACCTCGCGCAGATTGTTGACATCCACTATTGAAGGTGTTGACCCGGCAGGACTCAAGTTTTGTCCAGACTGTTCGTGTTTTTGCTGGCAAGCCGCAACCAGAATAAGCAACGACAAAAGAGCTATTGTTTTTTTCATATTCCCTCCAACGAACTATTATAAATACAATTCTAACAGTCTTTGAATAAAGCGCGCTACCCCTTCCTCATATCCACGTTGTCTCCCGTCGCCTACTTTTTAGGATCATGTGTACCGTCCCTTTTCCACAGAGAGGAGTGTTTGCCTGTAACAGTTTTTTATACTTTCTTCCCAGAATTTGAATGTGAACTCCTTCCTCTGCAGCGGTTTAGACAATATCCAAAAATGTATGTTTCTTTTGGTATTAGCGAGCAATATAACTTCTTGAGAGGGAGTTATCCAGTTTCTGGTTGTTATCCGAGCACTATTACCATATTGATGATATGGAGTCATTAAACCGGTTTTTGTTGTGAAAGCATCATCTCAGTGGGATGGGCCGAAACCAGTAAAGGCCCGGTCGCACGTTGCGCTCCNNCGCTCCGCTCCGACGCCCTGGACCACGACGACACAACGTGCCCGCAGCAAGCTGCGGGGTATCTTATGAATAAAGGACAAAACGTTTCATCGATCCAGCCCAACTCCTACTTTCTGATTTTGCAAAGAGCGTTTTCTTCCTGCCTTTCGGTACAAAAACCCCACGATACTTACAATCATACTTCGAGTTTATTAGGCTTTTGTAAGTGTTCATTAAACCTCCGGGTAACCCTTGACAACCGTCAAACCTATCGGGAGGTTTTTTACACTTTTAAATTACAGAGAAAACACAGATTCACCTTGCTTTTTTTTCGTGAAATCTGGATAATACTTCCAGTGTGACTCAGTAGACTTTGGATCCTAGACAATAGGATTTGCCGTTCGGGGACTTCATTGGGGTGGTAGTTCAGCTGGTTAGAACGCCGGCCTGTCACGTCGGAGGTCGCGGGTTCGAGCCCCGTCCACCCCGCCAGCTCTTTTCTTGTGATATCAATCACTTATCCTGTTTTTTGTAAACGAAATAACTCCAAAAACCAGTCAAAGAGTAATCAAAGATTATTTAAACTTGTCGCTCTGATCATAAACGGGGAATTATGCGATAAGGAAGAACAGAAAACTCACCCCGAAAGAAACTCCCTCTATGAATCCTTCCCACAAAACGACTCCTATTGGTCCCGAGGTCCTGAAACAGCTTTCCGAATGTGCGACCTTCCAATCCCTTTCCTGCAACCATCAACGCTTCATTATCGAATACCTGAAATGTCACAACAACGCGCACGCCTATCAATAAGTGTACGACTGTTCACCCACTAGCGCTCGCGCAAATGGGGCTCGATTGATAGCGAATGCTAGCGTTCAAAAGGCCATTAAGGAAGTTTCAAAGGTCTTTGGCGTGGTTACTCAGGATGATATTGCGTCTATCGATGAGGTAAAGGAACATCTCACGGCAATTATACGCGGGAGAATCACGGACGCAAAGACTTTTGAAAGAGCATAAAGCGAAGTCAACAGAGGAAGTTGGTCTGGCGCATGAGCCCATATGAGCGATGAAGGGGAGGTAACGCTCCCTCATGTAGTAGTACAGGATGCTACACCAAAACGGGTAACACCTGTATTGGGCGAAGGGGCTCTCGGTCTTATGGTATCTGAGGAGAGCCAACCTACTCGTTAGGGAAGAACTTCATTTGGGTGCCAAGCCATAGGGTAAACCACTTCCATCAGGGGTCTATGTGAGTTAGCACTTAAGCTTCGATGGTATTGGGAAGGCCCTCTGGGGGAAAGATCGCCAACCGGATTCGTAAAGCCGACCGTCCGAGATGACAAGGGGGGCTTGCGGAAACATGGATACTTGATAACGGAAAAAGGAGGGTTTACGGAAGCCCGAGAGAAAAACCCACCGTTAACTGAGCATTGCATGCGCCGCACTTCTATCCCGACCCTCCGAAGCCGTCTTGCAGGAGGAGGCTTCAAGCCGCCTCATGCTGCTGTGGACAAAAGCCATGGTAGTAAGCGTTGAGGAAAAGGTACA
>DMNE01000155.1:0-5068 GCA_003453735.1 Nitrospiraceae bacterium
TTATGTCCTTCGCCTCCTGCAGTTGTAAAACTATGCTCTCCAACGTAGGGGCTATGAAAGCCGGGAACATTCTGGTATACGCCATTGAACTGCAATCCCAGCACTTTTGGAAACCATAGTGGCAGCTGTTCTTGTTGCTGCTCCTCTTTCGGCTGTTCTTCCGGCGGCTGTACGCCAGGGTCTCCATAAACTGGGGAGGTTCTTGCCAAGAAAACCAGTAAAACACAAACCTGAAAGCCCTTTTTAAAGGTGATTAGTGATTTCAACATGATTGTTCACCTCCTTATCCGNNTCAAGGGCAGTGATGCGCGATGAACATGTCCCCTCTCCGTCCAGCAAGCCTACGTTTACTCTTACGTTGTCGCTACTATGCGCAGGGCCATCGTCCATAGACATCACCTCCTTTTTTCCAATGGTTATAAAATCATTCCTTGTTCTACAGTAGGAACAGCAGAAAAGACAGGGGCGTATTGCCCATGGCGTTTCCGATAAAGGTTCCAACTACAGTTTTCACAACTATTTCACCTGCCTTTGAAAGGCCCTTCCTGAAATAGTCATCGTTTGAAATGGCCTTTGTCCGGTCGAAGTATCCTTTCCTTTCAAGAATTGTAATGATGTCCGCGACTTTGACTGCTTTTGGATTGTAATAAATGAGCATGCTGCCCGTGGTCAGGTTGATATGAACGGTGGCGACGCCCGTAAGTGTGCTTAGCACCATTCGCACTTCGTCCGCGGCCTGCGGGTTTCTTTTGATATGCTTGCTGATGATCCTTATCCTTCCGGGCACATCGTGGATGTAGTACATGACAGGCACCTCCCGTGTTTTGTTGGTTAAATTGAGAAACAAACAGGCAATAAACTGGAGGGACCCTACGAGAAGCTATGCTAGAAAGCGTGTCAGGGAAGAGGAGATCTCAGGAAGGATTCACGATAGAGGTGAGCAATGAACACGCCGACATCCGCCCCAGCAGTATTTTGCCTTGACTAGTATGACTACTTCGGCCGCCGTCCATTACCCTCACCTCCTTTTGAATGCCGCATTGAATTTACTTAACAACTTGTTAAAGTATAAGAGCATGCCAGTGATTATGTCAACAAAAAAATCACTGTCTGCTGTATCTTAAATGGAATGGAATGACTTCTATTTTTTCAGGATAACTTCATTGCTGGAGGAGGAGACGTATGACACTCTATCAATTCGCAGTCGACAACTTGGCCGCCCTGCTGTTAGGAGCCCTTATCGGTCTTGAGCGTCAGTGGCGCCAGCGCACCGCTGGCCTACGCACCAACGCCCTGGTAGCTTTGGGCGCGTCGCTGTTCGTTTCGCTCTCCTCGTTAGTAACTCAGACAAATGACCACACTCGCATGGCGGCTCAGGTCATCACCGGGATCGGTTTTATTGGTGCCGGCCTTATGTTGAGAGAAGGAATCAATGTCCGTGGCTTAAATACCGCCGCTACTCTTTGGGGTGCTGGTGCTATTGGGACGCTGGCCGGCTCTGGCTTCTTGCCCCATGCCACCATCGGGGCAGGCTTGGTTATCATAACGCATCTTGTCCTAAGGCCGATTGCAAGAAGCATTAACCGCCAGACAATCCAGGACGTGAGCGAAGAGCGTCTCTATATCCTCCGAATCGTCTGTCGGAGCAACGCCGAACAGCAAATCAGAACACTTTTCGTCCAGGAGATCGTCAAACAGTCACTTTTGCTCCAGTCTATGGAGAGCGAAGACATCCAGGAGACTGACAAGGTTGAGGTCAAGGCGTTCATCTTGGCCAATGGACAGCAAGACGCTCTGATGGAAAAGGTGGTGGGATTACTGAGCCTGGAGCCGGCCGTCAGTGCCGCAAGTTGGAAGCATGTTCCCCAACCGCTGGATGAATAAAGAAAAGAGGTTAAGCACTGTTGGTCACCGGGGCTTTTTCGTCGTTCTGTGTTCAGGCGTTGTCCGTAGCTTCACCGATAGGCCGCTTTGCCTGGCTAAATCTTTAAGAACTCCGTAATCTTACAGTGCCAGATCATTCTTCTGCAATTCCACCTTCGGCAGCACCGATTATCTTTTCCGCAACATCCAGGACTTTTTCCGTTGTTTTCTCTATCAGTTCGTCGCAGGTTTCCGCCTCGGCCAGACGGAAATAATTATGCTTCTCAAGAATCCCTATGAGCTGTTCGCAATTAATTTTTTTCTCATCAAAGTGCATTATTGCACTTCCGGTAGCGGCATGAATTTCTACCGCTGATATGCCGTCGAGTCCTTTTACAAATATTTCGAACTCTTTTGCCTTTGCAGGATTTTCATAAAGTACAGGCGATTGAATTCTCATCCTGCCGGGTATGTAATGGATGTAGTATTGCATATTTTCTATGATACCAAATCATACCAAATGTTTTTTGCAAACTAAGCGGTATCTAGCCATGTGAGTTACTTCTGGGACTAACCATTTTTCCTCGGGGACACGGGGACAACTGGCTCTATAGTTATAGGCATTTGATTCGTCTCATCTCCATTGATTGTTGTCAGTTTTTCTATCTTGCCGGTACTGAAAATCTGAACATAAACATTATCACCTTTTACGACTAATCTTTTGCTTGATGCATCCCATTGCACTTCAAAAACTTTTCGATCCCTCTTGTCATTGAAGACTATGCTCTTCTCTGAAGAACCAATTATGGTAACCTTTTCGGGCTTTTCTGAGATAACGTTTCCATCCCTGTCTGTAACGAAATAACCACCAGCGTATGCCAATATTGGCACCATGGCAATAGTAATGCTAATCAATATGAGAACAATCTGTTCTGCTCTAAAGTGCCTTTTCACTTGCCTCCTCTCGATTTTCTTTTGCATTGTTCGTAAGCACGATTCAACGGTTCCGACAAGATGTGCAAACTTCCCTCTCCCGATTGGGTAGGCAGAAGGATTTTGTTAGGCCTACTGGGGGATAAGAAGAAATGCAAGGGGAAAGATTGTTTCCGAGAATCGGTTTTTTCTTTTTCAGAACAGTCAGTGTCCACCATAACCTTACCCTCCCCTCATCTCCTCATTGGCGTGCATTCCACAAAAAGGGTTATCTGCTATTCTTATCGTTCTTCTGTGCAAGGAACTTTAGCCTTCACTATTATTCATCACGTATTTTCCAAAATGAGTGGGGTCAGACAATCTGTGCAAGGGAAGGTTGTCGTGAGGTTTATTGACTTGGCAGACACCATTAGAAACTCAAGAACGAGAAAAGACAAGAAGAGACCGCAGGTTCACTTCCCTTCGTTTTCTATCCGAAAGCCACCCTCACACACTCCATGCACCGCCAAAGGAAAGACACCGTTANNTGGAGAGTTGGCTGGCGTGACCTTGCAAGAATACCCACCACTCGTCAAATCCCTGGCAGCGAAAGGCAAATTAGAACAGAATCTATTTATATTGGTTACACGAAGGCATCCTCAGCAGCCAATATACGTGTTAGCCTCACCTGGATATTCTCCTGGGGAGACAAGTTTATACCGGAAAGCAGGACAACTGGAACAAAAGAAACCGACTTTGTGAGCAGGACCTTTTGTCTTCAATCGTTGTTAACTCCTTTTTTGCTTATGGTTACTTTTTATCACACTCCATGCCCTGTTTCACCTCGTTAATGGCCTGCTCACCGAGATTGAGTGTGGCAGCGCGGTGGCCGCCCTTATCGTTTTCGGCCTTTCTCAAACTGCATCTTCGCCTTATGCAGATGCTCATGGGCTGCCCTCCTGTGAGGCTGTTTCTAGGCCCACACCCCGATAGCCAACTCGGCAACAAGCGCGAGAGCGCTGCAAACAATACGACAAATTTCTTTTTTATCATTTCGTAAAACCTAATATGTAAGTTATAGCTTACAACCTTCCCCACCCAGTTGTTTAAACGAACGTTTTCTTGCATAGCGGTTCTATCGAGCCGCTTTCACCAGAGTTTCAATCAGTGGCCATCTTTATAAAATCTTTATACTTTAAGACCTTTTTTTTGCACCAACTTTATACCGTTTCCTGCTACGTTATCAAAAGAAGGAAGATTATCATGACAGCAATCTATATCATGACAATGGCTTTGCTTGTAGATCGTGGCTCGTTGCGAGGGCATAAGAGTCGATGCGGGCATTCGATAGCCGTAATCAAAAATGAACGATAAAGGATTACTAAGAAGCCCCCTAGCTCTGGAGCGATTTTCCAGTGCACATGGAGACCCCCTACCTCTCCATTGCGAGATATCTGTCGTTCCAAGAAGTTTGTTAGCGGCGAGGGATCGAGACCATTTTGCGGTGATTCTGGTCGAGAACTTGAATAAGCTGGTGATGAATGCAATTCGTTATTCAAGACTTCTTGCTGGTAAACCGGTTGCTATTCACATACAGATTAACCTGTCGGCCAAGGAGAAAATCGAGGATTGGTGGAAAAACCTGGGCATAGATGTTCCGCGTGTTGTGCTCAACTCTGCCGACGGTTCCATCATCCGGCCGCCTACCGTATTTATCGATGGAATACGTCAACGTCATGAAGGGAGCATAGTCACCCTATTGTTGCCGGTACTTAGCAGTTCGAAATGGTGGCATCGTTTCCTTCACAACCACACAGCACGCTTGATAGAAAAGGTTTTTCAGGGCAAGACAGGGATCGTAACAATACGCGTTCCTCTTTCCTTGACAAACAATATGACTGAGCTATGATTTTAGCTGAAAGGACCTGCACCACATCTTTTTACGGACCTATTCCCATCAAAAAGGAGGACAAACAATGAACCTTTTACTCTGGCTGCCGGCCATGTTCTTTCTGGGCCTGGCCACAATGACGTTGTGTTACTTGTTTATAACAGCTTGCGAGAAAATATGAGAGAGAGGTGATATTAACAATGATCTATCTAACAGCAATTGTGGTGGCTTTCCTGTTTGTTTACCTTTTCGTGGCCCTGATCCGGCCGGAATGGTTCTGACAAGGCCGTCAATGAAAACCAAAATACTTTACTAAAGGAGTTACACTATGTTTTTGCAAACCTGGTTTCTTCCAACAGCGCTTTTAGTAACGGCAAGTTTGATCGCCTTCCCTTTAAGCCG
>DMNE01000155.1:5101-5279 GCA_003453735.1 Nitrospiraceae bacterium
TTTTCAATACCGCACTTTTTGTGTTCGGCTTCATTGTGCTGGCGCTCCAACAATGGATGCCTCTAAATCCGGACGGTAAGGTGATGCTGGCACCGAGCACGATCTTTCACAGTGTGGTATCGTTCATGACGAACACTGACCTCCAACACTACTCGGGGGATCAGCACTTATCGAACTT
>DMNE01000264.1:0-1274 GCA_003453735.1 Nitrospiraceae bacterium
CGGGCAACTCCACATAACCCCGCTTATGTGTAGCTTCACATAAGCGGGGAACTCCTCACGCGGTCGCGACCGGGGAAGTGTTTCTTTCCGGCAGAAACCTTCTCAGGTGCAGGAAGAAACCACTCAGAGCGAAGTCGCACGCACTTCTTGGGGACTTCGCTCTGTAACAAACCTGGAAAGAACGTGGCATCGTCTCAACAATGGATTCTGGTGGAGCGTTTGACTTCTTCCTGTGGCTAAAAATTGCAATGCAATAACCGGTGGTAGACTTTTATTACCCTGTGTAACTTTCGGCAAGAATATAGTACCATAGACGATTATTGAGACCTATAAAGGAAGAAAAGAAAGCTTTACTAAATGTTTTTCGACAAAGTTTATGTACCACACGCGGCAAAATGAGGCGCCAGTCACAATTTACAAAAACTCAACATGATTCAGCATATCCTGACTTTCAACAATCTCCCAAAGCAGCTTTAATCGTCTTATCAGATCTCCTATGCTGTATTTCTGCAAGTGAGCATACGCAATTCCTTTATGCCTGGCCTCTATTGACATCGCCAGGAAATCGGCATCATGCGTTACAATAACCAAATCATTATTGACTGCATATGCTAATTGAGCATCATCGGATAGACTGCGATTGCCGGATTCAACAGCTGTTTCAACTTCAATGCCACGTCGTCTTAAGCCGCTGGCAACAGCAACGTTAACGCTCTCGTCAAGATAAAATCTAAGCTTACCCAAGGGCTTTCTTAAGAAAAGATGTAGATTTAGACGAAAGCTTTTTTATAAAATCTTTCTCTTTTCTAATCTTCTGATCCAATGAGACCCTGTTCTCATAATAGTACGACAGTGCATCATGAACTGCTTCAAGGGTCAGGTGCGGATGTGCCTCCACAATTTGGTCAGGGCTAAATCCAAGTCTATCATACTCTATTGCCACATCTGTTACTCTTACCCTCGTTCCGGTAATCACCGGCGCACCTCTTGATATTTTAGGACTGAATGAAACATAAGGGTGCTTGATATGTTTTACGGTTGTTGCGCCCATGTGTCACCTCCTCATTTTATTCTTATATTTTATCACGAGTGGCTCTTCTACAACAGGAAAACTTAAGGCCTAAATGCCGGTTATTGCGAAAGTATGAATCAGTAGCGATTAAACTGATTTCTTGCAAAATCAACACAAAACCGCATCCAGTAACAGTGTTGATTCGCGGGGGCACCCCGTGTGCATCGGGCTTTGCGATTCGTGTTGACTTCTCCGGCGTACT
>DMNE01000264.1:1340-4281 GCA_003453735.1 Nitrospiraceae bacterium
GTGGCCGATGGTCGGAATCGGGCCATGAGGATTACTGGATGAAGGTTTGCTTGAGGGACATAGCGGTCTGATGATCCGCCATGACGATCAATTGCTGAACAGCGAGAGCTTATGGAGTGATGAGAGGACTGATGATGGCCACGCATGAACCGGCAGGCTAGGATGCTGTTGTAGGAGTCGTCTTTTTTCCATAATGGTCCAGACCTTGTTCTTTACGATATTTCGTCCAACGCTTCGATAGTTCCTTAACCTCGGTCTGTGGCGCTATTCCGAAACGTCCTGCGGCCAGAATCGTCGCGTTTATTGAAATTCCGGTAAACCTCGACCGTTTATGCGTCCCGCATCGAGGACAGGTACACATGGGAGGAATAATGTTACGGTCCCTTCTTATTCGATGAAGCATCGTATCCAACTGCGTTGTAAGATGTGCAAGTTCGGTCCATGAAAGTCCCGGAGTCCATTGTTGCCGGAGCATCTCTATCATTTCCGAAAACCACTGTCTCTGAGCGTCACCTGAATGCATTTTCCATTTCGCATCTCATGGAATACGCACTGCACACCGCAGAGTTGCGAATACCAGCTCTTGTCAGGCTGCTAGGCAGCCTTATTATTTCTTGCCGAGGATCGCGTCTTTTGCCGCCTTTGCGACTCGGAACTTCACGACCTTCTTGGCCGGTATCTTGATAGCCTGACCTGTCTGAGGATTCCTCCCCATACGCGCTTTCCGCTGCATAAGGACGATCTTTCCGATACCCGGAAGAGTGAAAGAGTTTTTTGCCTCTTTGTATGCAAGCTTCGCCATTTCATCAAGAACCATACTCGCCTGCACCTTCTTGATGTCCGCTCTTTTTGCCAGATGATCAGCGATCTGAGACTTCGTCATTGCCTTAGCCATAATGCCTCCTTCAACAGAATGAGAGAGCCGAATAGAAGAGGGTGTTCGTTTTTTTTGATAATCAATGGCCAACGGCATGACTAACAGAAGGAGTTGGTTTCGCCCAAAGTATGCGCAGCTATTGGCCGCTCATAAGGCAGCGCTCCGATCTTGGTTCCATCCCACAACTAAACACAATAGTCTCCTTGCTCAACAAGGCAATAGCTTTCCTGTTAGCAATTCGCCAAGGGGTTTAGCTTCATATTCGGGCGCACTGGTTTCTCCTCTCAAAACGGAAGGTGAATCCTGCCCCAAGGACCTTTATCAAAAACGCTGAGTACGACATGTAGTCAATACGTCTCTTGGACCCAGCTCTATGCACAGTTCGATCGGTAATGGTGACATCCGATGAAAGGCCGAGGGGTTGGTGGCTGAAAGAGAGATTTTGAGGCGTTTTGTGTGTCCGTCACTTTCTCCCTATAATTGAGATTGTCAATATTCTGCCAGCGATGCACAGTGCGAACCAGAATGAACAGTCAGCAAGAAATCATCCTTTGCGGAGTTCGTGTAGTACTAAACAAATTTATTGTTTAGCGGATGGTTTCATCTTCGCGGATGGCGGGGGCGGCAAGAAGACGACTTGCGTGACAATATACGCATAACCATACTCCACGAGGTAAGACACTATTTCTGCCTCACCGGGGAAGAGCCTAGGAGATTGAGAAGGGTTAATCGCTCACATCAGGCTCAAAAAAGATCCAGCGCACCATGGGAAATCTCGCCTTGAGTGCAGCCTCAACCTTGTTGATATCTGCAAGCAGTCTGGCGGCACTTTCGCCTTCATGCATTCTCACCTTAGCTGCGATCATAAGTTCACTGCCGAGTTGGAGAGTAATGAGATTGTAGACATGGGCGACCTCCGGCCGACCTGAGAGGAAATTTAGTAGAGAGGCCTTCGTTTCTGGGTCCGCACTCTCACCGATCAGTAGACTCTTCACTTCAATACCGACGGCAACGGCGATAAGTACGAGGACAAGACCGATCGCTATAGTGCCCAGCGCGTCAAAGAGCGGGTTTGCCGTCACGATCGTCGCAAGAACAGCTACCATAGCAAGGGAGAGTCCCACGAGAGCCGCAATGTCTTCGCCAACCACCACAATAAGCTCACTTTGCCTGCTCACCCTGAACCATTTCGTTAAAGAACGCTTGCCCTGTACCTTCCTAACCTCTGCAAGGGCCCCACGCAAAGAACCGATCTCCAGCAGCATCGAAACAACCAGTACCACCACCGCGACCCACGGCGACTGAGGCATCTTCGGATGGAGCAGCTTGTGCAGGCCTTCATACACCGCGAAGATACCGCCCATGCTAAAAAGCATGGTCGCGACAATGAATGACCAGAAATAGATCGCCTTTCCATGCCCCAGGGGATGCTCATTCGAGACCGGCCGCTGCGCCTGTCTGAGGCCAAGCAGCAGGAGAATCTCATTGGCAGAGTCGGCTATGGAATGAATGGCTTCCGCGAACATGGCACTTGACCCCGTGTACCAAGCAGCAAGCCCTTTCGCTACCGCAATACCCAAATTTGCCACCAGGGCATAGATAATCGCTCTTAAGGAGCTGTTTGCATGTGACATAGTAGATAGTAGCAGAAATGGCGATTAAGAGTGAACATTCCCACCCGGTGAAACCGAGGGGGAATTGCACTGCTGCCCTTAGCAATCAAAGGTTTATTCTGCTTAATGACTGCTTTAAGAGGGGGGTGAACCTGACTCTGTTGATCTACTCCGGTGAGATTTACGACATGAAACTCGCAAACTCGACCTGGCGGCGAATGTGTTTAGTTCGAGCAATAATCATTCAGTTTGAATGTTATTGATTCTGCGGATTAGTGGCTGAAAAAAACAGTTTGAGATCGGACCACGGAACATTTTATTTCTGGAAGGAATTGAGTTCACAATTTTAATACTTAGTACAATATTTAATAAATACAGTATCGTAGTATGAAGCTTGCAAAACGATTGGCGATATGGCACAATTGCAACCAGGAGGTTGCATATGCCTAGA
>DMNE01000264.1:4456-4909 GCA_003453735.1 Nitrospiraceae bacterium
TTCCCCCCAGAGCTGGTCATCCACATTAAAGCTCTGGCCTGCGAATTGCCGGCGATACATCATGTGCCTGTTTCTCGGTGGAGCACTTCTGATTTAGGTCGGCAAGTTCGCCAATCTGGACTTGTGGCTACTATATAGCAGCGATAGCACGATATGGCGCTGGTTGCATGAAGATGCCTTGCGACCCTGGCAACATCGGTCATGGATTTTCTCCCGCGATGCACAGTTTGCCGTGAAAGCCGGACGAATTCTGGACCTTTATGAAAGAGTCTGGGAAGGCGCTCCCCTCAAGGAAGATGAGTTTGTTTTGTCGGCGGATGAGAAAACCAGTATTCAGGCACGACGACGTCGTCATCGCACCTATCCTCCCCAGCCAGGCATAGCGATGAAAGTGGAACACGAATATACACGATGTGGCGCATGGGCATATCTCGCTGCCTTGGATGTTCATCG
>DMNE01000389.1 GCA_003453735.1 Nitrospiraceae bacterium
ATAAGCGAAGACCCGCAGGGCATAAACGGTGGGGATGTGAATCTATATCTTTACGCGCATGGAAATCCCGTGATGAAAAATGATCCTAGCGGGTTAATGCCTCCGGTAGATCCTAATAACCCATTTGATCGGTTTAATCCCAATAACCTTAAGGACAACAAGGCCGCTATAGACGCGCTTGAGAACACTCTTCGCAAAAATGCGATGATAGATAAAGCTATAACTTGGATAGAAGATAAGATTGTTACGAGTGAAGCGGGAAGTATAATTTCAAAGTTGGCAGGTGGCATACCAACGTCTATTCTTGGAATTCTTACCGCTCCCGATACAGCGAATCCTTATGATGAAAACAAAATGGTACAGGACTATTATAGAAAGTCTGGCGGCTCTTGCTCGAAGTAATGATTTAATCCCAGACAGTAGCTCGGCGAATCGGGCTGCCATTAATGCAAAGCGTACATAAAGATATTGTCAGGCTATCGAGCGAAGCAATCTTCCACCTGGTTGCTTCGCTCGCTTCACGTTTGCCGGCACAAGTGAAGCAATTTAGTTGTGAACGGTTGTTACGGGGTTCAGGGTACTTAAAATGAATATTTGGCTTATTATAAATGTAATTTTATTTAATATCGTTTTCATTGCAATATGGGAATTTTATAGAAAGAGGAGAAGTCGAAAGCTAATCGAAAAAAATCTAAACAGTATTTCGGAAATTCAAGACTTATTAAAAAAAGAAAAATTTGATGTTGCGCTATCAATGTCAAGAAAACTGGAAAAATATTGTCCTCCGGTAGCCTACGAGCTAATGGGTAATTGCTATTATGGTATGGGTGATAAGGATTCGGCAGAAGAATTTTATATGAAGGCCATAGCCATGGATCACACAATGGATATGGTATATGTTGACATTGCTAAAATACAAAAGGACAAGGGCGAGTACTCCAGCGCTGAAGAATCTTTAAAGAAAGCCTTGGAGATAAACAAAGAAAATTATATGGCCATGTATTACCTATCTGAAATATATAGCATTTGGGGAAAATATTCTGATGCCGCCAGTTTTCTCGAAAATGCTATAGCCACGGGGCTTATTTTGCGTGACGCCTATATAATGTTGCGCGATTATTACCAATCAGTTGGCGATTACCCTGCGGCAAAACGAATGGATGAACAAATAGCGCTTCTCGACCAGAAAGGCAACTGATCGCCGGGCAAAGAATCCTCTTTTTCCGCTCACACCTGTCGCAACTGTATATGGCACAATCAGTGTATTACCAATGGCTTCGTCGCTTATCCGTATACAGGCTGTATACGGAAAGAAGCGGCCAAGCACAATGGGTTAGGTGAGAGCCGTATACAGGAAGCATGAGCAACGATGTTGTGTGGGGTGTAGTGGAACAAGCGGGGAGCGGGGATGCCCCGCATCACCCGAAGAACCGCTCATAGTCGTCATGGCTGCCGATCCAGAACCAGGTCACGGTGTCGTCATCGAGGATGCCTATGGCCCGGTATGCAAGGGTTATCCTGACAGACCAGATATTCTCCGGCTTGTTGATGCATTTGAAGCGCAGCGAGGGATGGAAAGGGTCCTGAGACCAAAGACGGTATGCCTTCTTTGCCATTGTTCTGATCTCCGGCGCAAGCTTCCCGTAATGCTCCCAGAAAGACGGCAGAGTTGCCGACTTCACAGCTTCTCGAAATCCATGGGGCTTGCCTTGCCTTCGGAGACTTCCCTGCGGGCCTGACGCGCGGCTGCGACAAGCTTACTCTCGGTTTTGGCAAACAACTCCTTCCACTTAGCCTCATCCCGGACATCTTCAATATAGTCGCGCATGTGCTCTACAACGCTTTCCTGAAGCGACTCCGGCACCGATTCGAGCATCTTGATCATTGTAATTGCTGCTGATGTATCCATATCATCCTGCCTTTCTGAACTTCTCCTTCTCCAGGATAGCGTCAATAAACTGAATAATCGGACGTGGCTCTGCGGGGGGCAGCTTTTCCACCTGGGTAAAGCGCCTCCACAGTCTGTTATCCCGGCTCTTGCCATTGTCTTTGTCTTTCTCCAGCCCTAAGAGCTGATCTGCTGAGATCCCAAGGGCCCTGGCGAAAACCGGCAAGAGTTGTATGGGAATTCTCTCGCATGCCTTCTCATAATAAACAACCATTCGCTGAGATATCCCGGTCTCAGCTGCAAAATCCCTTTGAGAGTAGCCGGCAGCCTGCCGGAACCTGGCCAATCTTTCCCCGAAGCTCTTGCCTTCCTCTGTTAACTGAGCTTTTCTTTTAGGCATGACGAACTCCTTTTGAGCGCTTTCATGCCTACTATTGTAAACCGAGATTTTGAGTCCCACGGTCTCCTCCAAGAAAAAGCCTTGACAAGCTGATACATCCAGTGTATCATATCATGAACCATAAAACAAGCTGTGAAAGAATTTTCGAGCAGTGCATTTTCCTCTTGACAGGATTTTCCATAAGGAGGTGATTCAAGTGGGATTGAGCAGTTTGAGGACAAAGGACCTGTTCCTGGCGGCGCTGTTATTCTCCGAGGCGATGTATCTGAAGGGCATCGAGGTCGAGGAGGGGACAAGGGTGGTCTTCTGTTTCCTGGACACAAGCAAACTTGAGGAGTTAAACAGGCAGTACCGGGAAGGCAGGGCCGTCTGCAATGTAGTGAAGCTCAGGGAGTCGCTACAGTATTTGAAGGACCGTATGTTCACACTACTAAGGAACGAGGAGAGGAGATATGCTCATAGCAAAAGAGGAGATCGAGGCGATCAAGCATGCGCACGACCTTAAAGAAGTAGTGCAGTCCTACGGCATAAAGCTCACAAGAAAGGGGACGAACTATGTAGCCTGCTGTCCCTTCCATGAGGAAAAGAAACCGTCATTCACAGTCAATCCAAAGACCAATCTCTATCATTGCTTCGGCTGTAACCAGGGAGGCGACGTGATCGGGTTCGTCAGCAAGAAGGAAGGGATAGGCTTTAGGGAGGCAATGCAGAAATTGGGTGGTAATGGCAACGGCAATGGAAACGGAGCAAAGGGCAAGCCAAAGCCTGTGAAGCAGTTATCGCCTTCTCCCTTAACTGCAGTCGTTCCTTCCATCAGCCGCACCAGGCTATTGAACCGAGTAGTGTCATTCTACCATCAGAGCTTCTGTGAAGATAACAGGGCAATGCAGTACCTGACAACCAGAGGCATCACCGATAACAGCATCTTCGCCGGCTTTCAGGTGGGCTACAGTAACGGCACACTGCCAAACACAGTTGCCGGTGACGGAGAGGTACGTCAGGCCCTTCAGGATATCGGCATCCTTAACGACAAGGGCAATGAGATGTTCTACGGCAGCGTAGTGTTTCCTGTATTGGACGACAACAAGGATTGCGTAGGCCTGTACGGGCGTCGTATCAATGACGGAGATACTGCGCATCTCTACCTGCCGGGTCCCAGGAAAGGAGTTTGGAACTGGCAGGCGGCGAAGCGGAGTAAATCGATCATCATAACCGAATCGATCATCGACGCTCTGACCTTATACAACGCCGGGTTCAAGGACGTGATCCCCTGCTATGGCGTCAACGGGCTTACCGAGGATCATCTTGCCCTCTTTGAGAGATATCGGAGCAAAGAGATCTATATCTGCTTTGACAGAGACGACCCCGGAGAGCAGGGAGCGACAGGAATCAAGGAACAGTTAAGGGGAAAAGGCATCGAGGCGTATATTGTAAGTCTTCCACAGATCGATACAGACGACAAAACCGATATCAATGTCTTCTTCCGCTCAACTACGGACGCAGCAGCGATCTTTGAGCAGATCCTGAAAGAGGCCAATCCAAAGGCTTCGATCAGATCGGACAAAGTAATCAAGCGCGAGCAGCGCTGTTACGAGAAGACTGAAAGCGGCTTTATAGTGCAATACGAACAACGGCGGTACGAAATCAGGGGCATCACAAAGGACAACATCAAGCTCAAAGTCACAATCAAGGCGGTCACCTCTGCCTATGGGAAATCACAGCGCTTTCACCTGGACACCGTTGACCTCTACTCCAACAGGAGCCGCGTCCTGTTCGCCAAAGCCTGCGCATCTCTATTCTCCGAGACCGAAGAGATCGTCACAGAGGACATAACCAGGCTGATCGAGCTATGCGAAGCCTGGCAGCCGGAACAACAGGCGAAGACGCCGGTACAGAAGATGACAAACGCCGAGGAGGACGAAGCCCTGGAGTTTTTGAAAGACCCATATCTCTTTAACCGCATCCTTTCGGACTTTGAGACCATAGGCCTTACCGGGGAGGATTCAAACAAACTCATGGGCTACCTCTCCGCCACAAGCAGAAAGCTCGATGAACCGTTATCAGTCCTTATTCAATCCAGATCGGCAGCGGGTAAGTCAACCTTGCAGGACGCAATCATAATGCTCATTCCGACTGAGGACTATATCAAATATACGCGGCTTACCGGCCAGGCGCTCTTTTACAAAGAGGAAGACAGCCTTGTGCACAAGCTCCTTGCCATCGAAGAAGAACACGGCGCACGGGACGCCTCTTACAGTATCAGGAATATCCAATCCTCAAAATACCTCTCCATCGCAGCCACCGGTAAAGACCCCGTGACCGGCAAGCTTAAGACAGAGGAATACCGCGTCAAAGGCCCTGTGGCCCTGATGATAACCACAACCGAAGTCGAGCTTGACTACGAGACCTCTAACCGGTTCATCACTCTGACCATAGACGAAAGCAAGGAGATGACCGAGCGGATATTACAGAAGCAGCGCGAGAGTGACACCCTTGAGGGGCTTATCAGGAAAGCCGACACCGAACGAATCACCAGGCGTCACCATAATGCGCAGCGGCTGTTACGGCCGCTCTCTGTCATCAACCACTATGCCTCGTATCTCACCTTCCCGGCGGAGTCATTACGCGCCCGGAGAGATCATAAGAAATACCTCGGCCTAATCAAAGCAATTGCCTTCATTCATCAGTACCAGCGTGAAATCAAGAGCGTCAATCATAACGGCGAGGCCTTCCAATACATCGAGGTCACGCTTGAAGATATAGAGAAGGCCAATAAGCTGGCAGGCGAAGTCCTGGGCAGGACATTGGACGAGCTGTCCCCGCCGTCCAGGATGCTTCTTAAAATGATCAAAGAGATGGTCGAGACCAGATGCGGGGAAATGAAAGTCGATCCCAAGGAATACCGTTTCTCAAGAAAGGATATCCGGCAGTGGTCCAGATGGAGCGACTTTCAGATCAAATGCCACATCAGGCAGCTTGAGGACCTGGAGTATCTGTACTCAGTTACTGGCAAGAAAGGCAAGGAATATGTCTATGAACTCCTGTATGCCGGCGGCGGTGAAGACGGACGTGCTTTCCTTATGGGCCTGACCACAGTGGAGCAGTTAAAAGAAAAAATGCCGTACCGGAAACGGCACAACAGCAGCAAAGGAGAGCACCATGAACGGCTCGACAATAGCCATAGTAAGAAACTGGCGGAAATACAACCTGCCGCATGTGATGTGCGGCTTTCTTAATGAGAGCGATTTCATAGGCCTCACCTCCGCAGCGGTATGCTTTGGCGACGGCAGCTGGATCGAAGTCCGGCCCGAGGACCGGGACGATCTCATTATTACGAACATACCGGCAAGCGCGGTACCGGAATAGCGCCATGAACCTGGAGGGCAAAAAAGGCAACTTGGAGGGTACCTGGAGGGCGGTAGCAGGGCGCTTGGAGGGTAATGGTCAATCCCTCCAAACACTTATCCAGAGCCATTGTACGAGCAAAACAGCCCTAACTTGGAGGGTTTTTAGGATAAGCATATATAAGGGAATGAAGCAAAAAGGTGAATCGTATGCGTACAAAAGAGGCCATTGATGAGTGATAACCTGAATGATCTTCTCTTTGCATTTATCCAACACATGAAGGCAAGGAACTATGCAAAGGCTACTCTGACCGGCTACAGCCGGTGTCTCAGGCAGTTCATTGAATATCTCAGGGACAACGATATCACCGATGCCAAGCGGGTCACTCGTGACACCCTTGCCTTTTACCAGGCGACGCTTATGGAGCTTAAAGCAGCAGGAACAAACACCATCGCCACCGTCTCGATCAAAATACGGGCAATAAAGCGATTCTTCGAATACATGGAAAGCAGTAACCATATCCTCATCAATCCCGCGGAGCATATCAAAGAGCCAAAGAAAGAAACGCGGCTGCCCAGGGCAGTGCTTACCGAGGAGGAGGCAAGAAAGGTCCTCGAAGCCCCGAACCTCTCCACCCTGACCGGCATCCGTGACAGGACAATCATGGAGGTCTTCTATGGAACAGGAATAAGGCTTGAGGAACTGGTCAAGCTCACCATCTTCGATTGTGACCTGCAGGGCGGCCTGCTCAGAGTGAACAAAGGCAAGTTCATGAAAGACCGTGTGGTTCCCTTGGGCAGACACGCAGTCAGATTCCTCAAAGAATATATCACACGCATTCGGCCCCTGCACACAAAAAACAACAAAGCAATCCGCAGCCTCTTTGTAAGCCAATCCGGACATCCCATTACCTGGCAGGTAATCGGAAAGATGGTCAGCCGCTACGGAAGGCAGGCTAAAATACAAAAGAGAGTCACCCCGCACATATTCAGGCATACCTTTGCCACCCAGCTTGTCAAAAACGGCGCTGACATCACGGCAGTCAGAAAGATGCTCGGCCACTCACACCTGAGCGTCACCCAGATATACACAAGAGTCGCCGCTATAGATGTGAAGAAGACCCACAGGCAGAGCCATCCCAGGGAGAAAGACAAGACTGATAGAGACGTGAAGCCTGAGGTGCAAGGATACTTCAACGTTAGTGATGAAACGTGATGGAGACATTCAGGGACAAATTCTGCGATCATCTTGTTGCTTTGAACTACGCAAAGAAGACCGTCAAGGGCTATGCCTTCTATCTTAACCGCTTCTTTGCCTGGTGCAGAGGAAACGGAATCGGAGAATTGGCCGCAGCCACCAGAGATGCAATAAGAGATTACCAGACGTATCTCTTTGAAGAGATCAATCCGAACACCGGACAGCCCAACGCAGTCACGTATCAAAACATAAGCCTCAGAGCCGTCAAAACCTTCTTTCGCTTCCTCTCAGAAACCGACTACCTTGTCAGCGATCCGGCAAAGAGTATCTCTTATGCCAGAGAGCCGCAGCGACTGCCGCGCTCGATCCTCACACAAGCGGAAATGAAAAGGCTCCTTGCAGCGCCCAATACAAAGACAGTCCTGGGCTACAGAGACAGGACAATCCTCGAAGTCCTATACTCAACCGGAATCAGAAAAGAAGAGCTTAATAATATCCTCATAACCGATGTTGATTACAATGACGGAATAATCCGCATCAACCAGGGCAAGGGAAAGAAAGACCGCGTAGTTCCTATCGGAAAAATCGCCTGCCGCTATCTTGAAAACTATATTAAGGCCGTGCGGCCGTCGTTGATCAGGGACCCTTACAACAATCATCTGTTTCTCTCTCTCAAGGGGAGTAAACTGTCAAAGAACATGGTATGGACAATTGTCAAAAATTGCGTAAAAAAAGCGAAGATCAAAAAGACAGTATCGCCGCACACCTTCAGACATACTTGTGCAACCTTGATGCTCAGGAACAATGCCAACGTACGGCATATCCAGGAGCTCCTGGGCCACGCCTCGCTTGACTCAACACAGGTCTATGCAAGAGTGAGCATTGTCGATCTGAAAGCAATCCACGCCCGCTGCCATCCCAGGGAGAAGGACAACGAATAGGTGCGGAAGGGGCACCCTTGAATTATTTTCTTCTTTAACCGCCTCCTCAGAAGCTCTACAATCGATTATCGGAAGTGAAGACGATGTTTGTTATATAGCCATTTCAATCTTAAAATGTTATCATTCCCGGACAAGCGGCGCTGCCTTTTACGGGTACGATATTTCAAAAAGGAGCCGAAAATCATCACTG
>DMNE01000174.1 GCA_003453735.1 Nitrospiraceae bacterium
TGCGCACCTTTTCGATAGCAGAGTCTTTGGTATGTTCGGCCTTTTATTTTGCGGGGCAGCCTTGATAAAAGATCACCATAAGAAACATTTCAACTCAAAGAGTGAAACGATTTTCCAAGAAGAAGCGACCAAATCTGTCGAGGATCTCTTTAGAATGCCTCTGTTCAAAATAGGGCTCTTTGAATTTTTTAGGAATGTTCAGGAAGCAGACATCGTGGCGGCAAAGAATTATTGGAGCTTGTCTCATGGAACGAATTTCTTGATTCCCAACGCACCCGAGATATTCGAAAAGCTGATCGACTTTTATATAATCCTGGGCTTTGTTCCACGCAAAAGACACGAAAAGGTGGTTGACGAAAACGGGAATCTGAAAGAGGGGAACACATTTCTGAGAAATACTATCAGGGAACTGCAAGACAATGTTCTGACCTCTCTTGCAGAGGACATGCAGAAAATATGGCAGAAGATTGAAGGGCAACAGATGGGGCTGAACGTTGAAACAATAGGAAACTTAGCTGAGATTTTAAATAAATAGAACTGAAATCAGCTGCCCTAGCTGGATATTCCCATTGTCGACCTCCTGAACCCACCGATAATGAAAACTCGTCTGAAACCACTAACCTACCACAGTGATAAAAACATGCAATATATTGGTTTTACTCGTACCCCTTCAATTATTAATTGATATTTGATTATCATTGAATAATTGAAATATTGTTTGCTGCCAGGTTTCCTGGTCATATCTGATATAATGCAAACATGAAGAGGGTGCGGAGGAAAAAGAAGATACTCCCTCGTTTTTCCTTGATATGGTGCTGGGCTAGGAAGCCACTCAATAACAACGAAAAAGGGAGAAAAGGATTATGACAGGAAACAGTCAAAACAAGAGACGCATAGACTAATCCATGAAGAAGATTCTATTGAGTCGAACAGTTAGTATCCATTATCCATGCTTATTTTAGTTACGAATGACGACGGTGTGCACTCACCGGGCTTGATAGCACTATTTAAGGCAATGAAAGAACTGGGAGATGCCTATATCATAGCTCCCGACAGAGAAAGAAGCGCTGTTGGGCATTCCCTGACACTGCATAGGCCCCTGAAGGTGGAAGAATTAAGAGAGCATGTCTATTCTGTAAATGGTACTCCAACGGATGCGGTTGTTGTAGGCGTCACCAAGATACTGCCCAAGAGACCCGATATTGTCGTCTCCGGCATCAACAGGGGCGGAAATCTAGGAGACGATATAACTTATTCCGGAACAGTTTCAGCAGCCATAGAGGGAACAATCTTCAATCTGCCGTCCTTTGCCGTTTCCCTGCATGGGGACAAGGACTTTCATTTTGAGACTGCCGCTGCTTACGCCCGCAGGATTGCCCGATACATAATTGATAAACCTCTCCCGTATGACACCTTCCTCAATGTGAATGTGCCGAACGTGGCCAAGGCCCTCGTTAAGGGCGTAAAATTCACCAGACAGGGAAAACGCATCTACGACAACTCTATTCATGATGTCTTCTCTCCAGGGGGCGAACGGCACTACTGGATCGGAGGAGGGGTGCCATACTGGGAGCGCGGCGAGGACATCGATATCTGCGCTGTTGAGGAGGGGTATGTCTCCATTACACCGATACACCTTGATCTTACAAATTACCGCGCCTTGGAGCTGATGAAGGAACAACGGTCTCTATTGCTGGATGACGATGCAACGCAGAGGACGTAATCGATGAAGAAATACGATGCAGTAATTGTTGGTGCTGGTCCTGCAGGCATTTTTTCAGCCCTTGAGCTTATGGAAGACGGCAAGGGTCTAAAGATTCTTCTTGTGGAAAAAGGCAAGGACATAGACAAGAGGTTCTGTCCTATGGGGGAAGACGAACCGACGTGCACTAAATGCTCGGAATGCGATCTGTTAAGTGGGTGGGGAGGAGCTGGAGCATTCAGCGATGGTAAATTAACCCTGTCGCCGGAGGTCGGCGGGTTTCTTACGAGGTACCTTGACCGGGGTACTCTGCAATCCCTCATCGACTATGTTGATGCGGTATATGTCAGGTTCGGCGCACCGGCTGAGATATACGGCGGAAATGTGGATGCTGTGAGGGAGTTAGAGGGGGTTGCCTTAAAGAATGATCTTATCCTGATCCCTTCAAGGGTGCGACACATCGGGACCGAGTTGTGCAGGGGGGTCTTAACGAGGATGAGGGAGGCTTTGCAGCGGAATGTTGATGTTTCCTTCAAATCGGGGGTGGAGAAGATACTGACCAACGACGGACCATCCGCCAGGAGGGTCAGCGGCGTCCGGCTTGCAAGCGGTGAAGAGGTCTCTGCTGATGTCGTGATTCTGGCACCCGGAAGGGAAGGTTCGAGATGGCTCGAGAGAGAGGTTAAGGTTCTGAAACTGACACGTCTCCAAAACCCTGTTGATATAGGTGTGAGAGTAGAAATCCCGGCGAGTGTTTTTGAACATCTCACGAGTATAACTTATGAACCGAAGCTCATATTTTATTCCAAAAAGTTTGATGACAAAGTAAGGACCTTCTGCGTGAACCCTTACGGCGAGGTAGTGAAGGAATATCTCAAGGGTATCTGTACGGTAAACGGGCATAGTTATGGGCAGAGGAAAACCAACAATACCAACTTTGCACTGCTCGTAAGCACAATTTTTACGGAGCCTTTTAACGAGCCGATTTCCTATGGCAGATACATCGCGAGACTTGCAAACTTTCTCGGACAGGGGGTAATTGTCCAGAGACTAGGTGACCTCCACTCAGGAAGGCGCTCAACCACCGAGAGGATCGCAAAGGGCATTGTTCAGCCGACCCTAAAGGATGCAACGCCCGGTGACCTCAGCTTCATCATTCCCTACCGCTATTTATCGGATATCCTGGAGATGCTTGAAGCCCTTGACGCGCTCGCGCCCGGGGTGAATTCTCGGCATACCCTTTTGTACGGGTTGGAGGTGAAGTTCTATTCCATGCAGCTGAGACTCACCGACAATCTTGAGACAGAGATTGAGAACCTCTTTGCCATCGGGGATGGGGCAGGCGTGAGCAGGGGGCTCGTCCAGGCGTCTGTGTCAGGCGTCATGGCAGCAAGGGAAGTCCTAAGAAGAATGGGGCATTAGGCGAGAGTGCAGATGGATTTCGAAAAGCTCCGAGATGAAATGGTAGAGAATCAGCTGGTTTCCCGTGGGATCACGGATAGCCGTGTCCTCCATGTCATGAGGAAAGTGCCGAGGCATCTCTTTATGGATGAGTCCACGTGGTATACAGCGTATGATGACTTAGCATTTCCCATCGGAGAAGGCCAGACCATATCACAACCGTATATGGTTGCAATCATGACTGAACTGCTCGCTCTCAAGGGTGATGAAGCAATCCTCGAGATAGGAACAGGATCAGGCTACCAGACAGCAATACTGGCAGAACTCTCAAAGGATGTTTACACCATCGAAAGGATTCAAGCGCTGTCAGAGAAGGCCGGAGAGGTCATCAAGAAGCTCGGATACAGCAATGTCCACCTGAAGGTTGGGGACGGCACACTTGGGTGGCCAGAGGCTGCGCCTTTTGCTAGGATCGTTATTACTGCAGGTACACCGGAAACACCGGAACCTCTTATTGAACAGCTTTCAGAAGGCGGAATAATTTTAGCACCCGTTGGCGATAGATTTTCACAGCAGCTCTTGAAGGCTATGAAACGGAAAGGAAAACTCTCGAAGGAATATCACACGCCCTGTGTTTTTGTTCCCCTCGTTGGGAAGTACGGGTGGAAGGCCGATTAAACCTACATTACGATGAGGCGGGGAAAGCTGTTGCAACAGAATTCAAAATCCGTTCAGCGGCAAACAGGAAATCTCATGAGATTGCAATGAAGACTTCATCGGGTAATACAAAAGGCGAAGTTTTTTTGGTAACCTCCCACGACAACCTGTTGATCGGTTGCATCATATCGGACATGAAGCTCTTTCAGCTCACTCGACCAGGAGTCAATTATTTTTCTTTGTTGTGATTAAAGTTTTTGTATCGGTGGT
>DMNE01000125.1:0-232 GCA_003453735.1 Nitrospiraceae bacterium
ATGCCGTGAGGGACCGGAAAATATCGCAATCGACCCTCAAACAATATTACAGCGGCTTGCGGTTTCTGTATAAGATCACCCTGAAACGAGAATGGGTGGTCGACAAGATCCCTTATCCGAAGCAGACGACGAAGCTTCCCGTCATCCTGGATAAGCAAGAGGTTCAGTCCCTGCTTTCCACCACGGAGAACATCAAACACAAGGCAATCCTCATGGTGACGTACTCCGCGGG
>DMNE01000125.1:272-4471 GCA_003453735.1 Nitrospiraceae bacterium
GTACTGGAAAGAGTATCGTCCCACAACATGGCTATTCCCGGGACAGGAGGCGGGTAAACCTTTATCGCACAGCTCCATGCAGCAGATATTCATGAGTGCCAAGAAGAAGGCCGGCATCACANNAGCTTTGCCACCCACCTGCTTGAGGCAGGAACTGACCTTCACCATATTCAGCTGCTTCTGGGCCACGCGTCCCCGAAGACGACCACGATCTACCTCCATGTGAGTAAACATAACCTCGCACGGATCGCAAGCCCTCTGGACATAGAACACACTCCCGATAACCCGCAAACCCTCTAACCGGCGCTCCCGATGCACAAGTCTGGGAATGTCGAGGTAGCGGACATAATCCGCCGATACGGTGCCGCTTACCGGGATGCTCACCCACAGCCAAGGAACCGACTCCGCGCGACGTGCTCGATAGAAGCATGCCGTACCGCGGAGTTGGGTGGCCACGTGGATGAGTGTGAT
This sequence comes from Nitrospiraceae bacterium, assembly GCA_003453735.1. GTDB lineage: Bacteria > Nitrospirota > Thermodesulfovibrionia > Thermodesulfovibrionales > UBA9159 > UBA9159. The sequence goes on from DMNE01000125.1 coordinate 744, forward strand.
CACTGCGGTACGAAGCTGATCTCATACAACTCCTGCAGAAACCGGCACTGTCCCAAATGCCAGTTCCTGAAGAAGGAACAGTGGATAGAAGCACGGGGAAAAGACCTGCTTCCGATCACGTACTTCCACGTCGTCTTCACCATCCCCGATGACCTCAACCCCCTGGTCCTCAGAAACCAGGAAGTCCTCTACGCGCTCCTGTTCAGGTCCGTCTCGGAAACCTTGATCGAACTTTCAGAAAATCCTAAGCGCCTCGGAGCCGAGATCGGGTTCATCTCCATTCTGCACACCTGGGGACAAAACCTGATGGAACATCCCCACATCCACAACATCGTTTCCGGCGGAGGATTGTCCCGTGATGGACGGACATGGAAGCCGTGCAAAAAGGACTTCTTCCTCCCGGTAAAGATGATGTCGAGGCTCTTTCGGGGGAAGTTCCTCTCGTATCTGAAACAGCTCCGTGCAGAGGAGAAGCTCGTTTACCCCGGCGCCGCAAGTCATCTTGCTCAGCCTGCGGCCTTCGATGCTCTGATATCTAACCTGTACAAAAAGAAGTGGGTCGTCTACTGCAAGCCGCCCTTTGAGAAGACCAAGGACGTCCTCGATTATCTCGGCAGATATACCCACAGGATCGCCATCAGCAACAACCGCATCCTCACGATTGAGAACGACACGGTTTCCTTCCTCTGGCGAGACTATGCTGACGGTGATCCGATCTCCCCTCCCAGAACCGGCTACGCGGGCAAGGGCATGCAATTCCTGACTGGGGTCATGATTGATCCGGCGGGCAATGTGTGGGTTGCCAACAATATTGACCTCATGAATGACGTTTGCATCAAGAAGGTCCCGGATGAAGCCGTCTCAACGCGCTGCGGCGGCAACGGTTTCGTTGAATTCTTCGGCCTGGCGAAGCCAGTGAAAACGCCGGTGGTCGGCGGCCAGGTAAGAGGCTGGTAAACGGTATCGTGGCGATACAATGGAGCAGTCCGCCATGCGGGGTGGCCCCTCTGTTTGCTAACTCCTAATCCTCAAAGGCAATATTCTGCCAGCGTATCGATTTCGAATAAGCTTCATTCATCAACTTCGCAGCAGAATGACGCTTACTCGTTGCAAACAGCCTAATACCAGAAATATTTATGCAGTAGGGCGTGATGTTCTACACGCTATATGGACTGAGCGAATTGTCAACACGTGCTAAATGCCGAATGAAAGGAAGAAGTCTACTATACGTAAAAATCGGATAAACTACGCCGCCGCAAGCGGACGGGGTATTAACTAAAAAGTCCCAATTGTCGATCTTCATGAAGTTTTATATATTCTTTCCCGTGTTTTTTCACGTAATCTGCAATCATTGCTTCGCTTCCCTGTTTCCCAACCGTGCTTGCGAAATAACCGTCAGTCCAAAATTCGCCCCCCATAACTTTCGCTTCACCTGTAGACAGCGATGGAAGATTTCTCGGATAGACCCATACTTTTTATCACCGTTACTATTTTTGTCACACTATATGTCGGAACCGCTTGCACCAGAAAATGCACATGATCCTTGTCTGTTCCAATCTCCAAAAACTTCATCATATACCTCTTCTCAATCTCCAAGCATACTTCCTTCAATACACCTTCAACGCTGTTGTCAAATACTACCCTTCTATATTTCGCCGGAAACACCAAATGGTATATCAGGACTGTAACGTTATGACTCTTATGTACATATTAGCTCACATATACATTTTACGCCGCAAGCGGCGGGAAATAGAACTCCAAGTGATTTAAAAGCCTCAGATTGACAGTAATTTCGTAGGAAAGTTCTTTTCTAGTGTGATTCTGCATCGCTGGCAGAAAAGTGACAATCTCAATTACAGGAAGAACCCAAACTTTTCGAGTCCCGCCGTAACATTTTGCGGATGTCGCCCCTACTGAACCGTAAAAAGGGCTTTGCCCTCACTTCCCAAGAGGGCTGGTAGACCTTTCAGGTCCTTCCTTGTAATCGAACCCAATTTCAAGTTTTGATAGCCGTCTATTTTCCTTTCTACTCTACACAGTCGAAGGATCGGAGCCAATGTAAAGTTCTCCTTATACTACACGGCAATGTCTTCACGGCAAAGAGATGCATCACTTCAGAAATATGCAAGACCTTCATCTTAGAACCTTCTGGCAACAACACGAAAACATTTGTTAAAGTAATAGAACTCACGGTAATTCGTACATTGTCAGCAGTAATGAAGAAATTGGTTGTTGTTCAATTTGAATCATTAAAATGAGAAGAGTTATATTTATTCATGGGGAAGGCATCAAGAAAAAAGATAGGTCGTAAAGTCTCTGAGTCGAACACGAAGAAATCGGAGCGTCAAATAGGTCACCCTACTCCGAAAAAGATCCTACCATTTTTGATATTTCTAATTCTGCTCGTTTCCGTTGCAGTATATTTCAACGCTCTTTTCAATGACTTCGTCTATGACGATAAAAGCCAAGTTTTGGAAAACCACTGGATCACAAATGTGAAATACATACCGGAGATATTTTCTAAGAGTGTATCGAGCTTCCGGGGAGAGACCATAGTCTCAAACTACTACAGACCATTGATGCATCTTATCTTTATGCTGAATTATTACGTCTTCGGCTTAAGACCCTGGGGCTTCCACCTGCTGAACATACTTTTCCATGCGGGGGTATCCATCCTGATTTTTGTTATTTTATCCAGACTTCTCAAAGCTTCATCATATTTTTCCCAATCGAGTGAGAAAGGATTTGTCGGGTCATTGCTGTCACCGCCCTTCATAGGAGCCGTCTTATTCGCTACCCATCCTGTTCATACTGAGGCAGTAGCATGGGTTGCTGGGATCCCGGATCTTTCCTACACCTTTTTTTCCCTTCTTTCTCTTTACCTCTATATGAAGTCTCAAGAAGGAACGAAGGGAATGTACCCGTTGTCAGTAGTCTCTTTTTCTGTTGCCACATTATGTAAGGAGCCCGCGCTGATGCTTCCGATTATTCTCGTGGCTTATGACTGCATCTTTGCGGAAAAGGCGAAGCAATGTCTGCCTTTCATAAAGAGATACATCCCTTATCTTATTGTTGCAGGGGTTTATCTTGGCTTAAGATACCATGCCCTCAGAGGTTTCTCGCCACGGGGATCACATTTAAGTCTAACCACCTATGGATATTTTATCAACGTCTTTCCACTTTTCTTCCAGTATCTTGACAACCTTGTTTTACCTCTAAACCTGAATGCCTTTCACGTACTGCACCCGATTTCCTCTATCTTCGAGACGATGGGGATCGTGTCCTTAGCTGTCACCGCGGCCTTTTTTGTGTGGGTTCTTAAAGCTTTCAAGGGAAACGGGATAGTGTGTTTTAGTCTCTTAGTAATAGCATTACCTCTTTTGCCATCACTGTACATACCCGCAGTTGGAGAAAACGTCTTTGCTGAAAGGTATCTGTATCTTCCCTCATTCGGCCTTGTACTGCTGATAGCCTTGGCACTTTCATGGGCCAAGGCCACTAAACCCGGACTCGCTTCTGGCTTGGTTATCATGACTCTTGCAGTGGTAGTTGTTTATGCCGCAGGTACAGGAACCAGAAATGCTGTCTGGAGAGATGATTTAACCCTTTTTACCGATACGGTGAGGAAGTCGCCGGATGCGGCATTGCCTCATTATAATCTTGGAACCACATATCTAAATCAGAACCGCCTTGATGAGGCAGTAAATGAATTCATCACTGCATTGAAG
>DMNE01000078.1 GCA_003453735.1 Nitrospiraceae bacterium
GTCTTATGGAGCGTATCGGAGAACGCTGCCAGTATTGTGCCAAGCCCCTCTCCGAATGTTCTCCCCTCGGTGTCGGTGAATGACAATAACCATATGCGATGAATCGATGTGGTCCTAAGAATCGTGTCATTCTCCTGACCTGTTTCATTAATGCGTTCGAGAGAATTATTGGTCCTAATGCTCCTGTTGTTTGGTCGGGAAAGATGTATTGGATAATTCTCAACTTTTCAGCAGAAGTTTTCGGTTACGTAGACAACCCCACGGTCATCGCAAACAGAAACGCCTATTCCCTCTCGTTTGAAATAAGGTGCCAGAATATTTTTCCTATGTCCTTCGCTCTTCATCCATCTGTTCACCACTGACTCGGCAAGTTCATCTTCCGTATTCCAGTCGAAAAACGTCTCCCCGTGCTGATAAAGAGATGAACTGTAGAGATTGTCTTGTGAGATATTTTCTGCACCGAGACAGGTAGTGTCACCTATCCGGATATTACATTCCAACGCCACAGCCTTGTACCTATCATAAAAACATCTGCCCTCCGGGTCATTGTGAGAAAAGAAGTTCCGATGATCCATATCCTGACTATATTTTCGGGCAACCGCGTGCAAGCTTTCATCCCATGATAGAACTGACAGACCCTTTTTCTTTCTTTCCTTGTTGACCAGGGCATGGATCTTCTTTTCGAGTCGCGAGATATCGATATGTGGCCGGGCGGATCTATAAGACCTCGTATCGTTCTCCCGGCTTTCCACGATGCCAGATATGCAGAGCACACATAAGATAACAGCTATAGTCTTCACCAACGTTTTTCCACTCTTTCATATTTTACACCCGCCATGCCAACGAATTCCACTTGTATTTCACGCAATTATAGTAGGGTAAAAGGTGCAGATTCTGGAAGAAGAGCGCAGATTCACTGAGTTCAGATTTCCTACGAAAGAAAAGTCTTGGGCTAACACGGTCACAAAAAAATGCCCCTGCATATACAAGTGTTCCCCTTCACGTCGCAGAGCGTCACAGAGAGGAACCTGTGCAATCGCCAGGGAATGTCCCGAATTCTATTTGGGGGGATGTCACGCAATGCTCTCACGGGGGTAAGCTAATGATTGCCCGTACAGTTACACTTAGGTGGCACAAATACGCTTCATTGAATTATGAACTTCATTTGCAGTAAACTACGGGAGAAGCGATTCTAACTATGATTCATGGCAATCCTCTTCGATATTACTTCGACTTGATCGTAACCCTGACCCAAAAGGAACTGAAGGTGAGATACAAGAGGAGCTTCTTGGGCTATCTTTGGTCGATAGCCAATCCTCTTGCCCTCGCTCTGGTTTTTTTCGTTGCCTTTAAGGTCGTCATGAAGATCGGGATAGAGAACTATACCTTGTTTCTGATCTCGGGACTCTTCCCCTGGCAGTGGTTCGCCAATTCTATAAACAGTTCGCCTATGGCACTGCTGGGAAACGCTTCCCTCATCAAGAAGGTCAATTTCCCCAGAGAGATTCTGATCGTAGTGAATGTGCTAAACGATATGTTGCATTTCATCCTTTCCATCCCTGTTATCGTAGTGTTCCTCATCTACTACGGCATGAGGCCTGACTTGACATGGGTCGTCGGCATTCCTCTGTTGCTCTTTATTCAGTTCGTCATGGTGTGCGGATTTGCAATGGCCTTAGCGGCCATTAATCTCTTTTTCCGAGACCTCGAAAGGCTCACTTTCATCATTACGACACTTCTTTTCTACTTAACTCCTATAATATACTCCGAGAACATGATCCCTGAAAAGCACAGGCACCTAATCTCCCTTCTGAACCCGACCATACCGCTTTTCGTCTCGTGGAGGAGCCTTTTCCTGGAGGGCACCCTTCACTTCAGACTGATTGCTGCTTCCCTCCTGTATTCGGTGATCATATTTCTCATCGGGTATGCAGTCTTCAGAAGATTAAAATGGAAGTTTGCAGAGGTTCTGTAGTTGGGCACGCAAGCGATTAGGTTCAAGGGAGTATACAAAGAATTCCCTTTTTATCGGACGATGACGACAGGAGGATTCAAGTCATTCATTCTCCACATGCCGAAGACCCTGTATTCCCTGAAGAAGACGAGGTTTGTAGCCCTCCGGGATCTCACCTTCGAGATATTTCACGGAGAAACCGTCGGCATTATTGGGGAGAACGGCTCGGGCAAGAGCACCATATTGGGGCTTATCGCAGGGGTGCTCAAGCCTGACAGAGGCTTGATATGGATAGAAGGGAAGGTCTCTTCACTCCTTGAACTGGGTGCTGGGTTTCATCCCGACCTGTCAGGTGAGGAGAACATTATCCTGAATGGTATCCTCCTGGGGTTCACAAGAAAAGAGGTCATGAAGAGGATCGACCGAATACGAGAGTTTTCTGGGCTAGGTGAGTTCATATACCAGCCCGTGAGGACATACTCATCGGGGATGCACGCCAGGCTCGGCTTCTCCGTGGCCGTTCACCTCGACCACCAGATTCTTCTCGTCGATGAGGTGATGGCCGTCGGAGATGCAGATTTTCAGCAAAAATGTCTGGACAAAATGGAGGAGATAAAGCGATCGGGCGTTACGATTGTCATCGTGAGCCATGACTTGTCGCTCATAGCCAAGATATGTGACCGGGCAATCTGGATAGACGAGGGCAAGACAAAAGCTGTGGGTGAGCCTGAAGGCGTAGCAAGAGATTATATGGCCCTCAAGGGACATGCGGTAGGCCTATCCGATCAGGGTTCGCCCGTCTCCCCTGAGATAAAGGAAGACAAAGCTCGTGTGGAATTGGATAAGCAGGCAAATGTTCCTTCATGGTGGGATTCCCCTTTGATTCTCCGGCATATAGAAGGACTCGTGACGGGAGACAATGATATCAATTTCCCCCGGTTTCTCAGAAGAGAATACGTCAAGGAACCCCTCGACAGGGGACTTTGTATCAGGAGCAGGCTCCCGGCTATGGTGAACATGTTCGTCAGAGACGATATTTGCAGAGGCTTTGACGAGATAGAGATCCCCCTTGATGCCGACACGGCAGAAAACGTCGTCAAGAAGATATCGATTCTTTCTCACACGAATTATTATGACATGTTCGTTTCCATAGATGCGCTCAGCAGGATAGGAAACCCGAGGGAACTCCTGACGAAAGTAAGAAATTCTCTCAAAGAAGAGGGGCTTGTTATCGCCCTTGAACACATCGGGGCAAGGAGAAGCGAAAGAAAAGACACGCAGGAGGAGATTGTCAACATGTTTTACCGGTTTCTTCCTGACCGTTACAGAACCTGCGAGACAATATATGGTCTTTCCGATGAGGCCTATGGAGCGGGCTCATCGATAGTCATTCCTTCTCTCGGTGATTTCTTTAATATTGACGCCATAAAATATCTCGGCGGCTCTCTCTTTGGACCCCTCTTTTCACATATCTCAACAGGTTTTGACGTGATAGAGAAAGAGAATTCCCCTCTCATGAAAGTGATTCTGGAGTTCGAGCAGGTTTTAATAAAGAACGGGACTTTGTCGAACGACTATGCCATGGTCATTGCAAGGAAAAGGACAGGAAAGTAAGGCATGGAGAAAAACAGCAGCCCGCTGGTTTCTGTAATCGTCAGGACAAAGGACAGGCCGAGACTTTTGAAAGCGGCCCTGGAGAGCATTGCCGCACAGACCTACAGGCCTATAGAGGTGGTCCTCGTCAATGACGGGGGGTGTGACCTCGCCATCGAAGGAATCAAGGACATCCTGGGGGATATTGCCCTCAATGCAATCGGCTTCGAAACGAACAGGGGAAGGGCTGCTGCAGGGAATGCGGGCATCCTCAATGCACGGGGAAAATATATAGGGTTCCTTGACGATGATGATGAGTTGAACCCTGACCATCTCTCAACGCTTGTAGGTTCCCTGCTGAAGCAGGGAACCTACAAGGTCGCCTATACCGAGTCCGAGTTCATAGTGAGAGAGCTCGATCCCGGATGCGGAACTACCGTAATCAGAGACCGAAAAGTCTTTGCATCCTATGATTTTTCTTATGTGGACCTTCTTGTCGGAAACTATATTCCCTTGATCTCTCTTCTCTTTTCAGCCAACATTCTTAAGAATTCAGGTGGTTTTGACGAGGGGTTTGAGCTCTATGAGGACTGGGATCTCCTCTTGCGGATCGGCAAAGATTATCCTTTCTATCATATCAAAAAGGTCACCTGCATATATAACCAGTGGAATAAGAGTTCACAAATCGCGCAGTCGGCAGAAACTTCAACGGTCAAAGATGCTTTTTCCAGGGTCATCAACAAACACCGTGAAAAGATTACTGCAGAGACAATTCTGAACTTGAAGAAGAAGCAGGAGATCCTCACGACGGAACTAAAGGAGTTGATTCGGAGATGTTCAGAATTACAGTCCACATTAAAGTCCACGCTTTCCCAAAAGGACGCTGAGGTTTCTCGCAAAATTGCCGAAATTTCAGAGAAGGACGCCCTACTTCTTAGAAAGGATGTTGAGCTTTCCCAGAAGGAATTAGAGATATCGTCCCTAAATACTCTGGCTACGACTCTTGGAGAAGTGATAAGCGAGATACAGGCGACACTCGGCTGGCGTATGTTGCTGAAGGTGCGAAGTCTCCGTGATAGATTTCTTCCTGCCGGGACGAAGAGGAGGGAGATCTATCGAAAGATCGTAAGGGGCACGAAGAAAGATGGGTTAAACGAGACGCCGATCAGCACATCGGAACTGGTGAAGCCCGAGGAAGTAGTTGATAAGAAACACGCTCTCGAAGAGACCGTCACCGAAGACAGCACCCTCGGAATTATTGGAGAGACCCCTGCTGCAGGGCTCGATGATAAAGGTTATTACGAATGGATCAAGGAAAACGAGCCGGGTCAGGAAGACCTGAGAAGACAGCGGGAAGAATCCCGACTTTTTCTTTACAGGCCTCTCATAAGCATTATCGTCCCCGTTTATAAGACAGATAAGGATATGCTCACAAAGATGATAGAATCTGTATCTGGGCAGACCTACGAAAACTGGCAGCTGTGTATTGCCGAAGGCAATTCTGGCGAGTCCTATATCTGTGAGGCACTTCAGTCCTGTTCACAAAGAGACAGAAGGATAAAAGTCAAATATTTGGACGAGAACAAGCATATCTCTGGGAATTCGAATGAGGCGCTCTGCCTTGCGGAAGGCGATTTTGTCGGGTTCCTCGACCATGACGATGAACTCTCATCCTTTGCGCTTTACGAGGTGGTAAGGCTCTTGAACGAAGATCCCTCCTTGGACTTTATCTATTCTGACGAAGACAAACTTGATTTGGAAGGCAAAAGATCTTTCCCCTTATTTAAGCCTGACTGGTCCCCTGACCTCCTTCTTTCCGTCAACTATATATGCCATTTTTCCGTATTGCGCAAAGGTCTCGTTCATAAACTCGGCGGATTCCGCAAAGGGTATGACGGGGCACAGGATTTTGATCTCTTCCTCAGAGCAAGTAGCATAACCTCCCGTATTGCCCATATTCCGAGGGTGTTGTACCATTGGAGGGAACACATGAATTCCACCTCCGGCGATGTCTCAAGGAAAGCCTACGCAGATTCCTCAGGCAAGACAGCGCTCACGGATTTTCTCACATCAAAGGGTATCGAAGCTCATGTGCTATCTGGCCGGCTAAAGACAAATTACTTAATCAAGTACAAAATAAAAGGAAATCCTCTTGTCTCCATTATTATCCCTTTCAGGGACAAGGTGGAACTCCTGAAGAAATGTGTCGCCAGCATTCTGGATAAGACGGCTTACAGAGAATATGAACTTATTCTCGTCTCAAACAGGAGCGAGGAGGAGGAAACGTTTCGCTACCTCGACTCCATCAGGAGGGATGCCAAGATAAGGATTTTGCCCTTCGATGAAGAGTTTAATTTTTCGAGGTTAAACAATTATGCGGTGAGAAAGGCACGAGGGGACTATCTTGTCTTTCTCAACAACGATACCGAAATTATCACCGGTGACTGGTTGTCTATCTTGCTTGAGAACGCCCAAAGAGAAGAGATTGGCGTAGTCGGCTGCAAACTCCTTTTTCCGGATAACACGATACAGCATGCAGGGATAATCATGGGTATGACCGGATTTGCGGGTCACGTCTTCTCTGGCCTACCCGATCACTTATATACGTATTTCGGCTCGGCGGACTTCATAAGAAATCTCCTTGCCGTCACCGCAGCCTGTATGATGATAAAGAGAAAGCTCTTTGAAAGGGCGGGTGGGTTTAATGAGTCCTTTATCGTCTGCGGAAGTGACGTTGATTTCTGTCTGAGGATATACGAAATGGGGTTTAGGAATATATATACGCCATACGCTATCCTTTATCACCACGAGTCCGCCTCGAGGGGGTCACACATCCCTGTGAGTGATTTCGAGCTTTCCCTCGAGAGGTATGGGAAATTTCTCAATGGGAGGGACCCCTATTATAATCCGAACCTTACCCTCTTAAATACGGACTGTTCCCTGAAGATCAGTGATGAGGAGAAAATTCTCAGGGAGCTCAGGGACAATGCAGTGGCACAGAGCGGAATGCCCATTGCTATTGCGAGAGAGAATGAAGAACAACCCGAGACGATTGAATCAGTGAATCTCGTTGACGCCTTTGATTTCTGCATGGAGGATTTGGACAGCAGCAGGGAGCTCGTGTCCGCGTTCGAAAGGAAGAGGCCGGGCATTGCAAGCATAAACTGGTTTATTCCTTATTTTCATCACGCTTTCTACGGAGGGATCTATACGATATTCAGGTTTGGCGACTTTTTCTCCCGGAAAGGGATCAAGAACAGGTTTGTTCTCTATGACACTCCCTCTGTGTCCGAAGAAGAGATAGAGGACAAGATACGGTTGGCCTTCCCGGAGATAAAGGACGTCGAGGTCTTTGTCAACAGAAGCCATGATGTAAACAGTATTCCCTATTCAGATGTGTCCATCGCCACGCTTTGGACATCAGCATATTCTCTCCTTAAGTTCAAGAACACTCTGGGGAAGTTCTATTTCATTCAGGACTATGAACCGCTTTTTTACCCTGCGGGCACATGCTACGCACTGGCAGAGGCGACCTACCGGTTTGGTTTTCACGGCATCGTCAACACGCCAGGGCTTTATGAGTTTATGAAGAAAACCTATGATATAAAAGCCCAGTACTTTGTACCGGCCGTTGATCAGCACGTCTTCTTCCCAAAGAAAACACCCGCGAGAGAGAATGAAAAGAGACTGAAGCTCTTTTTTTATGGAAGACCTCAGCATGACAGGAACGCCTTCGACCTTGCCATGGCAACAGCAAAAAAAGTCAAGGCCCGGCTCGGAAACAGAATTGAGATTGTGTCGGCCGGGAGCGAGTGGAACCCGAACGATTACGGGCTTGGCGGAACGGTCTCAAACTTAGGCCTCCTCGGTTATGAAGAGACGGGCGACCTCTATCGAAAATCCGATTTCGGCCTGATTCTGATGTTTACGAAGCATCCGTCCTATCTGCCCATGGAGCTCATGGCAAGCGGCTCGATCGTGATCACCAATCATAACGAAGCCAACACGTGGCTCCTGCAGGACGGGACAAACTGTATCGTTGTGGAGCCATCGCCAACGTACATAGCGGAGAGGCTCATGCGCCTCATAGAAAACCCCGAGCTTCAGGAGACCATCAGGGACAACGCGTTCAGGACGGCAGCTTCATACGACTGGGGGAGAGAGATGGAGAAGATCTATAAGTTTATTACAGGAAATCAACCGGGTTCATGAATTGACAATTATGAGGCTTTTTTAAGCTCGCTCCTTAATAATACGACCATCGAGAAAAGTTTCTCACGCATAAGAATCCGCGGGTTGAGGTGGCGGCATCTGACCGTGGCGGTTTGATAACCGGGTAACCGCAGAGGGACAAATTCATACAGAGGGAATTGATTAGAACATGCAAGAACTGGAGAAGGTGACAAGGGAAAAGGACGCATACATAAAGCACCTTGAAAGAGCCGTCAAGGAAAGAGATGCTCAAATAGCCGATCTTCGGGAAGAGTTGGAGACCATTTACACCTCCGGCGGGTGGAGAGCTCTCCTGATTTATTACAGGGTGAGAGACACCCTATTTTCCGCTGATACGTATAGAAGGATGGTGCGGCCACTATGGCTTTTTTGGGGTGCGATCAAGGCGAAACCGCTCCGTCTCTTGACAAGGGAACACCTGAACAAGTCGGTGTTCTATGTCAGGAATTATGGTGTCAGAGCATCGGTAAGAAAGGTCCTGGAAAAGCTGAATTCGGGGACCGCCCCTTTTTCCCGTAAGCCAAATGTCCCGGTGCTCAAGCTGTCAGAAATAGAAGAGGATGAAGTAATGCCGTGTGAAGATGCTACGGTATCTGTTGTAATTCCGGTAAAGAATGCCGGCAGCGATTTTGATCTCCTTTTATCCACACTGAGAGAACAGAAAGGGCTACAGGCTATGGAGATTATCGTTGTCGACTCGGGCAGCTCGGATAAAACCTTAGAGATAGCAAAAAAGTATGGAGCAAGGATAATAGAGATTGCAGCAGAGAAGTTTTCCCATTCCTACGCGAGAAATATCGGAGCAGAAAGCACTTCGGGCAATTACATTTTTTTTACCGTGCAGGATGCCCTCCCCCCCTCCAGGCTCTTTCTCTATGAACTCCTTGGCGTCTTGCAGAAGAACGATATCGTTGCTGTCTCCTGTGCGGAATTCCCCAGAGAAGATAGCGATCTGTTTTATGGGGCGCTGATCTGGAATCATTACCGATTCCTTGAAGTCGATAAACATGATCGAATACTGTCGCTGCCTGAAGTCGAAACGAATATCAGTCTTCGGAAAAACGGACAGATATCAGATTTGGCCTGCCTAATATCCCGGAACGTTTTCAAGCAGTACCAGTACCGACGTGATTATGCTGAGGACCTGGACCTCGGGATAAGGCTTATAAAGGACGGCTATAGCATTGCGTTTATGAATTCCATTAAGATCATTCATTCTCACAACCGGCCGCCCTCTTTTTTCTTAAGGAGGGGCTATGTGGATAATCTGTTCTTGACCGATATCTTTCCGGATTATCATGCGCCTGCATTAGAGGGACCCCGATTATTCAGAGATATCATCCTGACACATTCTGCGATAAACTGCCTGGTGAGTGAAGACTTCAGCCACGTAAAGACTCCGCTTGAGGTAAAGGAGTTGTTTGAGGTGGTTGCTCGAAGGCTGCGCCCTTTTCCTTATCAAAAAAATACCTTGCCCTCAGACTATCATGACTGCCCGCATACGGATGAGGGATTCAAGTCTTTTCTCCTGGGGATCGCTGAAAGGTGTCATTGGCCAGAGGGAGGCGCTGCATATGACGGTATCCTCATTTTTGCGGTGTTCAATTTTCTGGATCCGGTTAAAGAATACATGGCGTCGTCATACGAAATCATCGATGACACTGTTTTAGAAGACTTCAAGTCGCTCATGGTTAAGGTTTTCGCCTTGCAGTGCGGGGCCCATCTTGCCTACTGCTATTTGAATGGCGACAGTGCTGTCAAGGAGTTACACGAGGACTTGAAAGGGGGAGTCTAGATGAAGATTGTCTTTTTAGTCCATCAGTTTTTTCCCGAGTACTATACCGGCACAGAGAAGTTTGTTTACAAAATGTCTTCCATGGTGCAGAAAGTGGGACACAGCGTAAGAGTACTGACATACAGTCTTTATCAAGATTCTTTTTTTGATAAAACAATGGGCGGAATCCTTTATAAAGATTTCACGTATAAAGGCGTCCCGGTCACCGCAATGCGACACAGGAAGATACCCGAAAATGTGGGGGTTGTTTTGGGTGACAGAAGCATGAGGGCTATTGCGGAACATTTGCTGTCCAGAGAAAAACCCGATGTTGTTCATGTGGGGCATCCTATGCGGGTGAACGAATTCATATGGGCTTCCCAGTCACTCGATATACCCTATGTTTTAACCCTGACGGATTTCTGGTTGATCTGTCCCAAGGTGAACCTCGTCAATTCAAAGGGAGATCTCTGTGCAGGCCCTGATGAAGGAAAAACCTGCAAATACACGTGTCCGGAGTTTCACGCTGATTTCATTGCTGACAGATCAAGGTCAGCGAGGGATATTTTATTCGGTGCGAAAAAAGTCGTATCCCCCTCCAGGTTTCTCGGCGGAGTTTTGAAAAATGCAATGGGAGCCCTCGACATCATGGTCATAAACCATGGGATAAGCTATAGCCAGATAAAAAGGAATGACAGAAAAGCCGAAACGGGGGATCCCCTGATCTTCTGTTATGCAGGCTCGCTGAACGATCATAAAGGAGTCCATACCCTTATTGATGCCTTCAAAATGATAAAGGCCGACCATGTCGTCCTCAAAATATTCGGCTCAGGCCCCAACCCCTTATATGTCAACAGGCTCTTGGATATGGCCAAGAGGGACAAACGAATAGAATTCTGCGGTGTCTATCCCGAAGATGATGTGGGAAATATTTTGAGTAATGTCGACGTCGCCATAATCCCTTCACTGGTATATGAAAATTACCCGCTCGTATTGCACGAGGCACTTGCCTGCAATACACCCGTGATTGCCTCCAATATCGGCGGAATGGCCGAAAAGATTCAAGACGGCATAAATGGGTTTTCTTTTCGAGTTGGCGATGCAGAGAGCCTGAAAGCCATTATGGAAAGGATCATCAGCGGTCCTGAAATTTTAAATGACCTGAAAATAAATATAAAGAGCTCAATGGTGCCGGCGGTAGAGCAGGAGGCATATGCTTACCACAGGATCTACTGCGAGATAGGACAACGGGAAGATCCCGGCCGTTCCAACACGATGATAGAAAAATCATGAAGGGTACTTTAGAGAAAAGACCAGAAATCCGCTTCTCGCTTAGAGATGCCAAGAAAGATCGGCTCTGAACTATCAGTTTAGCCAATTAAGGAGAGGATTTGGTCTCGCTTTTCGTCTTGTTCCGTCAGGAACCAGGCGAGAAGGCTTTTTACCTCATTTTTCATGATAGTTCATGCGGGGGCTGAGTAAGGTAGAGCGCCTCCCGTTTTTAGGTACTTCTTCATAGGCGCTGGGATCTGAATGAAGATTTGACCGGATTTAACCTAAATAACAGGGGAAAGAGATGCCGAAGGCAAGTATCATCGTCGTCAATTATAACGGGCAGGATTGCGTCATAGACTGTTTGAAAGCCCTGAAAGGGCAACTCTTTCAGGACTTTGAGATCATAGTAGTCGACAACGCCTCGTCGGATGATTCCCTGGGGGAAATCAGGAGTTTCCTGCAGAAAAGTCCCTTCACCGGTACCGTAAGAATCATTCCCCTGGAGGACAACCTGGGGTTCGCCGGCGGCAATGTGGTCGGCCTCCGTTACACAGAAGCGGAATATATCGCCCTTCTAAACAACGATGCAGAGCCTGATAGAAAGTGGCTCCACAATCTCATAAACGTGATGGATACAGAACCGAATGTCGGTATCTGCGCTTCGAAGATGATTGTCGCCGGTTCAAGGATTATCGACAGCGCTGGCGATGGGCATGCAACATTACTCAAAGGATTCAAAAGAGGAGAAGGCGAAAGCGCAGAGAAATATGATCTGCAGGAATATACTTTCGGAGCCTGCGCAGGAGCAGCCCTCTACAGGCGGAAAATGCTTGATGAAATAGGTTTTTTTGATAAAGAGTTTTTCTTGATCTATGAAGATACTGATCTGAATTTCGGGGCCCAGCTTGCAGGCTGGAAGGTCATGTACGTTCCAACGGCAATTGTTTCTCATAAGGTCAGATCAACAATCGGTCATATGAGCGAAATGGCAATTTTCTATTCCCTCAGAAACAGCGAACTTGTAAGGATCAAAAACCTTCCTTTCCTTCTTTTTCTGAGATGTCTCCCGGTGTTAATAATCGGCTCCATCTTCGAGTTTCTCTATTTTGCGATAAAGTATCGGAAGCCGAGGCTCTACCTAGAGGCGAAAATTGACGCTCTCAAGTCGTTACAAGGGTCGTTAAGGAAAAGAAAATGTATTATGCAAATGATGAAGAAGGTAGACAATAAATACCTTTACAGTATCATGACCCCAGTCTGGAACAAAGAGTTTTTTACGATGAAAATCAAAAAACTTATCTACGGATAGGGACGCAGCCGTTGCAGCTCAACTGCTTTCCACTGAAAGAAAGGCCGGGACCTTGATTCGTTTTTTTTGCATTCGGGTGAGGGAGAACTGACCTCGTTCCTGCTGCAGCGAGACCCTGCACGGAGAGGTCCCCTATCACAACAGACCTGCACCTTAAGATAAACAGCAGCCAGTTAGTTTATCCCTGAATCTTGCAGAGTAAAAAAATAAACCATTCG